>JAEVZT010000454.1 GCA_023392115.1 Chloroflexota bacterium | reverse complement strand
GTCTAAGGCTGACGAGGCGCCGCCCGAAACGCTGTCGCTCCTAAATCCGCGATTGTGCCCCGCACGACTGACGCACGATGAGTTTCGTCGGCAGAATCATCGAAACCTGCGACCGAGCGGGAAATGCCTGCTGAGTCTGCAAGGCTTGAATGGCGAACCGTGCGAACTGATTCATGGGAATGTCCACCGTCGTCGGTGCCTGACGCACCATCGAGGAAGGCGATGAGTTGGTCATCAACCGGAAGCTGGTGTTCGAGCAGCTCGGCAATGAGACGAACGGCGGCATTTTGAAGCGCGGCAGCGATCAAGGTTGGGAGCGGGACGCGCGCTGATCGGCGATCCGGCGCGGGTCAATCTGGCGGTGGTCAGCACGGGGTGCGGACGCGCCAACAGCGCCAGCGACATTCTAGGGACGGCGGTCACGCCCGCCGACAGCGATGCCAGTCTCGTGCTTGACGAGGGCTTCGAACTGCGCCTCGCTGATCCCAAATCTCCCCTATTTGGGATCAGTCTCCGCATTCCTCGACTAGCTGCCCACTCACCGGCAGTCGCGCTCGTGCGCCGCTGCCCGATGCGAGTCGGGGGGCTACCGGTTCAGGTCTTGGACTCTCAGAAACGTGCCGGTGCTCGTAACGACCTTGAGTCCGACCCGCGCCTGTGACTCGGTCACCGACTGGTCGCGCTCGGTAATGAGCAGCGCCGACCGCCCCCGGGTCACGAAGTTCCACAGCCACTGGATGAACACCAGCACCCGGTTCTCTACATCCATCTGGTACATCAGATGAATGAACATCCAGATTTGCCAAGCCAACCAACCTGTCAGCCGCACTCGACCCAAATCGGCGACTGCCTTGCCCCGTCCAATCGTTGCCATGTTGCCCAGATCGCGATAGACGAAGGGCGGCGTCTGACCGCCGGCTGCGCGACGCGCGATCAAATCGCCAACATAGCGTCCTTGCTGGATCGCCACCTGCGCGACACCCGGTAAAGGCTCGCCGGTCTGATGTTCGAAATGGGCGAGATCGCCGACGACGAAGATGTCGGGATGACCCGGCAGGCTGAGATCAGAGTTGACAACGACACGCCCGCCGCGATCAACGACCGCGCCGGCTGCTTCAGCCAATGCTTTCCCCAGCGGGGATGCTTGTACGCCGGCTGTCCAGAGAACGGTGCGTGCCGGAACAAATTCCGTTCCATCGGGAGATGAGACGGTCACACCCCGTTCGCGGACATCGGTCACGCGCAGACCGGTGCGAACCTCCACCCCTAGTCGTTCAAGCGCGGCGGCTGCTTTGGCGGAGAGGTCAGGCGGATAGGTCGGGAGAATGCGTTCGCCGCTCTGCACCAGAACGATCCGGGCATCCGACGGATTGATACTGGAAAACTCATGCCGCAAGGTTTCGTGCGCGATTTCCGCCAGCGCCCCCGCCATTTCAACGCCGGTCGGTCCGCCGCCGATGACGACAAAGGTCAACCACGCCCGCACTTTCTCGCGGTTGTTCGTGCGTTCCGCCGCTTCAAATGCCATCAGAATACGCCGACGAATTTCGGTCGCATCTTCGATCGACTTCAGCCCGGGAGCCTGTGCCATCCATTGATTGTTGCCAAAGTAGTTCATGCCTGAGCCGGCAGCCACAATCAGCTTGTCGTAGCCGACCACACCATCGCGCAAGATGACCTGCTTGTTCGCCACGTCGAAGTCGATCACCTCACCAAGGAGGAAATGCGCGTTACGCTGGTTTTTCAGCAGCGCGCGCAGCGGCGTCGCAATGTCCGCCGGTGACAATGCGCCGGTCGCCACCTGATACAGCAGCGGTTGAAACAGATGGTGATTGCGGCGGTCAATCAGCGTGACCTCGACGGGTGCGTTCTTCAGGCGCTTAGCGGCATACAGTCCGCCAAAGCCGCCGCCAATGATGACAATGCTCTCGTTCATGATGTGCTCCCCCTGCCTGTATCTGCGTGTGCTGCCTGACCGCCTGACATGAGCCCGATCTAGGTTTGACGTTGTCTGGAGACGTTTTCGCTCAGGCTTCGATATTGAGTACGCCCGCCAGCGCCAGAGTCATATGGTCGACCGCGTCTTCGAAGCCGATCCCGTTTTTCAGCCGAAGCGCGCGATAGGTCAATGGGTGCAGGGCAGCCCGCACGAAGCGCATCGCGACATCCCGATCGCCGGTCACCTGATCATAGGACAGGGTATCCGCAGCTGGGCGATAAGCGCCTCAACATCGGCGTTCGCGCGCGCCAGCACCGGCGATTCGTCTTCGAGCTTCAACCCCGTCCACAATTGACCAAAGATCCCCTCTTGCAAGCGGAACACCTCGTGTACCATGCAGCGCAGGCGCTCTCCCGGGTTCTGGATCGCCTTCAGTCTCTCCGGCGAAGGGTAGTCAAGCCGCTGAAGCACGTGCGTTGTGCAGGCGCTGAACAAGTCCTCGCGTGTCGGGAAATACTTGGTCAGCGTCGGCAGAGACACCTCAGCTTCGTCGGCGACCGCGGAGAGCGTCGTAATCCCCTCGCCATGCAGCTTGACGGCGGCTTCGATGATCGCTTGCCGAGTGTGTGCCGCGCTTGCCGTCCTGAGCCGCGAGTTGTACGTTCGCTTCATGTCGATATACTCCTCATATTGAATATATGTATACTATAATCAATAGAATGTGTCAATACCCCAATTGCCTCAAGCCCCTTATTGCCCTGACTTGCTTGACAGGCGCGCGAAACCTGCTTATAGTGAAACTAACTTTTTTCATCCAATGAAATTTCTAATGAACACTTTTTTGCGTGCCAACAAAGAACTCGTCAAAGCGATCAACCGCAGCCTGATTTTGAATACGATCCGGCGGCATGGCGCGCTCTCCCGCACGCAGATCACCGACATTTCCCGCCTGAGCACCGGAGCAGTCTCACAGATCACCAACGAGCTCCTGAGCGAATCATGGCTCTTGGAAGGTGGCGAAGGGGATTACACCGGGGGGCGGCGTCAAACACTGCTCCGCCTCAACCCCGACGCAGGCTTCGCGGTTGGACTGAAGCTGATGGAAAACCACATTTCCTGCGCCTTGACCGACCTCGAAGCGCGCGTCATTCGCTACCATGACCTGCCCCTGCCCGATGACCACGATCCCGCGCTGGTCGCCGCCACGCTCACCGATACCGTCGAAGCCGTGGTCAACGCCTCCGGCATCAACCGCACTAAACTCATGGGGGTGGGCGTTGGCGTGGCGGGTGTCGTCTATCCCCAGCGCGGCATCGTCCACTATTCACCCTATATGAACTGGCACGATGTCCCGTTAGCAGACATGGTGCGCGCGCGCCTCCAACTGCCGGTATACGTCGAGAACGACGTGAACACCCTCACGCTGAATGAGCAGTTATTCGGCGCGGGACGCCATGTCGAACACTTCGTCATCGTCACCATCGGGCGCGGCATTGGTATGGGCATGGTGATCAATCACCAACTCTATCAGGGCTCGAACGGCGGCATGGGTGAACTGGGGCATCTCACGTTTGATGCGTCGGGTCCAATATGCACCTGCGGAAAACGGGGCTGCCTCGAAGCGTTTGCCGCCGATCCCGCCGTCGTCGCCTACGTTCGTCAATCGCGGTCAGCGAACAACGCGCCGCACACGCTCGACGATGTTGTGGCACTCGCGGATTCGGACGACGTGCTGGCAAAGGCGGCGCTCGCCCGCAGCGGCGAGGTGATCGGCATTGGGCTGTCTTCGGTGATTAATCTTTTGTGCCCGTCGCTGCTGATCATCAGCGGCGAAGGCGTGAAGGCGGGCGATTACCGCATGAAGCCCATGCTCGATGCGTTGAAAGCGCATACCTTCAACGGGCTGCTCGAGAACGTGCAAGTCGTCGTCGCCGCCACCGATGATCACACGTGGGCGCGTGGCGCTGCCAGTCTCGTGATTGGCAAAGTATTCGAGTCGCCGCTGGTCGAAGCCAGCGCCTGCTAAGCGCAAGCGGCGGTTATTTTTCGAAATGATTTTTCACTGGACGAAAGAAGCATGAGCTGGCAAACGGGATTTGCGAAATGGAAGTGGGTGGGATTTTTCCTCGCGCCATCCCTGATTGGGCTGCTGATCTTTATCGTGCTGCCGATCCTCACGTCCTTCAGCCTGACCTTTCAGGATTGGAACCTGCTTTCGCCTCCCACATGGATTGGTCTGGATAACTTTCGCGAATTGCTCGCGGATGCCGCGTTCTGGCGCGCGCTCAACTACACACTTGGTTTCATCGTCCTGTACATCCCGCTTGTGTTTGTGCTGGCGCTTGGGCTGGCGATGCTGCTCAACCAAAAGCTGCGCGGCGTGTTGGTCGTCCGCACGGCGACGTTCCTGCCCGTTGTCGCTTCGTGGGTCGTCGTCTCGCTGATGTGGAAGTGGATTTTCAACCCCCAGTACGGGTTGATCAACCCGCTGTTGAAGTTGATCGGGATTGATGCTCCGGCATGGCTGTTCGAGCCGACGCCGGCGCTGGTCGCGATTGTGCTCACCAGCGTGTGGAAAGACTTGGGCTACATCGCTATTATGTATCTAGGCGGGCTGCAAGCGATCAACGACACGCTGTACGAAGCCGCCAGAATTGACGGCGCGACTCCCGCGCAGCAGTTCTTCCGCATCACGCTGCCGCTCCTCACGCCGACCATGTTTTTCGTCCTGATCATCCTCTTGATCAACTCGTTTCAAGTGTTCGATCAAGTGTGGTTGATGCCCATGCGCGACTCTGCCGCAGACCGTCAGGTCGAGGTTTTGGTGACGGAAGTCGTCAAGAACGCGTTCAGTTACAACCGCATGGGCTACGCTTCTGCCATGTCATGGGTGCTGTTCGCGCTGATATTCGCCATCACGTTTGTTCAGCTTCGGCTGCAAAAACGGTGGGTGTATTATGAATCTGAGTAGATCGAGCGCGCTGTCAGCACACGACGAGGCGCATCCCGGCGTTCGCAAGCTGCCGGTGCAGCGAATCGCGCTGTATATCCTCATGATTTTGCTCGTCGTGCTGATGATCATCCCCTTCGCGTGGATGTTTAGCACATCGCTCAAAGCGCAGCAGTACATTCTGGAAACGCCGCCGCGCCTCATTCCCGATCCGGTTACGTTCGAGAGCTACACCGGTTTAGCGGAACGGATGAACCTGCCGCGCATCATCTTCAACAGCGTATTCGTCGCCGTCGTCACCACTGCCGGGCAAATCCTCATTTCGGCAATGGCTGCCTATGCCTTCGCGCGGCTTCAGTGGCGCGGGCGAAACGTCGTGTTTACGCTCTACTTGGCAACCATGATGGTGCCTTCGGTGGTGATGGTCATTCCCCAATTCATCCTCGTGCGCCAGTTGGGATGGGTCAACACATACACCGCGCTTGTCGTGCCAAGCCTGTTCAATGCCTTCGGCACATTCCTGCTGCGACAGTCTTTCTTGGGACTGCCCAAAGATTTTGAAGAAGCCGCTCTTGTCGATGGCGCGAACCCGTTCACGATCTTCTGGCGTATCGTCTTGCCGCTCAACCTTCCCGCGATTGCCACGCTGATCGTCCTCAGTTTCATGGGTTCATGGAATAGCTACCTGTTTCCGTTGTTTGTCGCTCGCCGGGAGGACGTGATGACGCTGCCGGTTGCGCTGGCAACCCTGCAAGCGGGTCCGCGCGCGCTCACCGAATGGAATCTGGTCATGGCGGGCGCGGTGATCACGGTGCTTCCGATCCTCATCGTGTATTTGCTGGCGCAAAAGTGGTTTGTGCAGGGGATCGTTTCAAGCGGCATCAAAGGCTAGTGGGTACTCGCGGCATGTGCCGCGTTGTGAAGGTACAGGAGAAAATAGACCATGTTACGCAAACTGTTCCTCATTGGGCTGCTCGTCCTGACGCTGGGGATCGTCCCCGCGCTGGCGCAGGACACCACGATTCGCTATTTCACTTTTTCCGCCGCGCCCGATCATCTTGAAGACCTCGACACGATTGTCGCCGCCTTCGAAGAAGCGAACCCGGGCATCAACGTCGAAGTCGAAACCGCGCCGTTCGCGGACTACTTCACCCTTCTGCAAGCCGATGTTGTCGGCGGCGACGCGCCCGACGTGTTTGAACTCAACTACGAGAACTTCGTCACCTATGCCGCCAACAACACGCTGCTCGACTTGAGCAGCTATCTGAGCGACGATGCGCCGTTCTATCCGCGCGCGCTCGAGGCGTTCCAGTACGAAGGCGCGCAGTTGGCGCTCCCCGCCACGTTCTCGACCGTGTTGATGTTCTACAATGCCGATCTGTTTGATGCGGCTGGCGTCGAATACCCGACCGCTGACTGGACGTGGGATGACGCGCGCGCCGCCGCCGAAGCGATCCGCGCCTTAGGCGAGGATACTTGGGGCATTTTTTCACCTGTGCAGTTCTGGGAGTTCTACAAGAAAGCCGCGCAGAACGGCGAATGCCAGTTCTTCAACGAGGACATGACCGAATCGGCTCTGAATTCGCCTGCATGTGTCGAGACGCTTGAAATGATGGTCAGCTTCCTTGACGACGATCTTATGCCAAGCGCCGAAGAACTCTCCGGCGTAAGCGACGGCGATCTGTTCAACAGCGGCAAGCTGGGCATGCTCGTGACCGGTATTTGGATGTTCGGCGCGTTCGCGGAAGCGCCGTTCAACTGGGATGTCGAGGTCGAACCGGCGATCAACCAGCACGCCAACCACTTCTTCGCCAATGGTGTCGCGGTCAGCGCCGGCACCAGCAATCCAGAAGCCGCGGCAGCGTGGGCGCAGTTCCTCGCCAGCAGCGAAACCGCCGCGCAGGTGCGGGTCGAATCGGCGTGGGAGCTTCCGGCGCTCGATCAACCGGAATACTTTGAGGGCTACCTCAGCCAAACGCCGCCCGCCAACCGCGCCGCCGTGTTTGCCGCGCTTGAGAATCCCGTCACCCCGCCTGTGATCGAACGCCAGAACGAATTGCAGGATTCGGTAAACGCGCTGATCCTGCAGGCTGCCGACGGTACGCTCACCGCGCAAGAGGCGCTTGATCAGGCAAAAGAAGCGGTCGACGCGCTTATTCAGTAACCGGCAGCATCTGTTTACGTTTCGCGGGGGTATGACGCGCTCATACCCCCGTCTCCTTTTATAAAGAGGAAAGCCTATGACCAGCGTCATCCATACGCCTTTCGGACAAGAGCACCCCTACGAGCAGCTTCCCGAAGAACGCTTCCCGCGTCAGCCGTTAGCGGGAGAGGCGTTTACCGTTGGCATCGTTACGCGACCGCCGGGTGCGGTGAAACAGCTTCAGGTACTCACGCACGTCAATGGCGTTGAACAGCCGCCCCTTGACGCGATGATGCTCCCCAACTGGCAGCAGGACGCCGAACAGGGCGTCGGCGCGGAGTTCCTCGAGCGAATTGTCCGTATTGAGCAGGATGTGTGGCAAGCAAAACTGACTGCCCCACCCCCCAACTCGACGCTGACCTATACGCTGGTCGCGGACGGTATCCCCTATGGAAGTTATTCTCTGCGCGGCGAAGCATGGCACGGGGGGACGGGTGCGACATTTGGCGGCGCGGCGCTAAATATCAGCGGCGATCAGGTGGGCATCCCGACGATTCGCAGCGTCGAATGGCTGACGGACGGCGAATGTGCTCGCCGCGTGCGGATCACGTTCGCGGCGGCTGCCGGTGAAGCGTTTTTCGGCTTGGGTGAACGCTACAACGCGCTCAACCAGCGCGGCGAAATCCTCGACGTGCGCGTGTACGAGCAGTATAAATCGCAGGGGAAGCGGACGTATATGCCGATCCCCTTCCTGCTGTCGTCGGCGGGATATGGGCTGTGGGTCAAAAGCTCGCGCTGGATGCAGTTCGATTTGTGTGCCACCGCGCCCGATCAATGGACGCTCGAAGC
>JAEVZT010000193.1 GCA_023392115.1 Chloroflexota bacterium | reverse complement strand
AACCTGTTCAACCGGGGCATCGACATGGCGTTCGCGCTGGTCATGCTGCGCGTGCTCGGTCCGGCGGACGCTGGCTGGTACTCCTACGCGATCGTCATCTTCGGCTGGTTCGACATCTTCACCAACTTCGGCTTGAACCTGTACCTGACGCGCGAAGTCGCGCGCGACCGCTCGCGGGCGGGGCATTTCTTCCTCAACACGAGCCTGCTGCGCTTCGTGCTGGCGCTGGTCGGCGTGCCGCTGCTGCTCGGCTTCCTGACCGTGCGCGACGCGACCGTCTCGCCGCCGCTCGACGCCAGCGCCGTGATCGCCATCGGCTTGCTGTACGTCGGCTTGCTGCCCAACAGCCTGAGCACCGGCTTGACGTCGCTCTACTACGCCTTCGAACGCGCGGAAATGCCGGCGGCGGTGGCGACGGTGGCGACGATGTGCAAGGCGGTGTTCGGATTGGTGGCGCTGCTGCTCGGCTACGGGATCATCGGCTTGGCGGGTGTGAGCATCGTCACCAACGTGATCACGCTGGCGCTGCTGGCGTGGAACGGGCGCGACATGATCCGCCTGCGCGACGGACACGCCGATCGCTCGCTCATGCGGCGCATGGTCGGCGAAAGCTACCCGCTGATGTTCAACCACTTTCTGGCGAACATCTTCTTTCAGATCGACATCATCATGATCGAGCTGTGGCACACGGCGCAGATGCTCGGTCAGTATTCGGTTGCTTATAAGTGGGTGTCGGCGCTGAACGTGATCCCGTCGTTCTTCACGCAGGCGCTGCTGCCGGTGATGTCGCGGCAGGCGCACGAAGACCGCGCCGCGCTCAAACGGACGTACGTGCTGGCGATCAAGCTGCTGGTGAGCGTCGCACTGCCGATCGCCGTTGTCTTCACGTTCGCCGCCGAATTTCTGGCGGGAGTGCTCGGCGGTGCGGAATACCTACCCGAAGGCGCAATCGCGACCCAGTTGATGATCTGGAGCATCCCGATCGGCTGGATGAACAGCCTGACGCAGTACGTCCTGATCGCGCTCGACATGCAGAAGCGGATCACGACGGCGTTCATCGTCGGCGTCACGTTTAATATTGTCACCAATGCGCTGTTTATTCCGCAGTATGGCTACCGGGCGGCAGCCCTGACGACGATCGCATCCGAAGCCGTCCTGCTGATCCCGTTCGCGCTGCTGCTGCGTCAGGGAATCGGCGCGATCAACTGGGGGGAGATGATCTGGCGTCCTGTCGTGGCGGCAGGAGCGATGTTGATCGTACTCATGATCGGCTGGTCAATTCAGCCGCTGGTCGCGCTCATGGTGAGCGCTGTCGTCTATCTCGGCGTGCTGCTGGCGCTGCGTCCGCTGAATGCCGACGAACGCGCGCGCCTCGCGCCTCTGATCCCGCCGCGGCTGCGACGAGCCGCCGCGCTCTTTTCCTAACCGTGACCCGCGTAACGCTGTTCACGCTGCTCGCGCCGTTCTGAGATTGGCAGCAGCTTGAGGTCGTAAGTGCGCATGATGCGGCGGATGTAGGGCGTCGTGATGACCGGCATGACCATGCGCTGTTCGCCGCGCGCCAGCGTAAAGTGGTAGACCGTGACCAGACGCGTACCCGCGTGCCAGTGGTCTTCCTCGTAAACTGTGCCATCAATTTGCCAACCGCGCTGCACCATGGTGAGCAGGTTGTCGCCGCCGGCGAACTTCTGCGACCTGTCACTCCAGTAGCGCTTGATATCGGGATAATCGGCGTGGTAATTGGCGCTGTCACTAATCATCTGAAACCTATCCTTTATTTGTTCTGTTACATAAAGCGATTATAGGGCGGCAATGTTAAAGGCGTATAAACGCGCCCTCAAATTTCGATGACTTCCCTCTCTCAGGTTATCTTACTATGTGTTTTATTGGATTTAAGCAAAAAATATCTTGAGCTAAGCCGTCATTCATGAAACCGCACTATACCTCTAGCATAGGTCTGTTCATGCGATAAGACTATAGATATTTCCACCAAAAAGGGAGTACACACGGATGGCGCGCATTATCGTAATCGGAAGCGGCTTTGGCGGTTTGGGCGCTGCCGTTCGCCTCGCGGCACGGGGGCACGACGTTGAACTGTTTGAGAAGCGCGACAAGCTCGGCGGGCGCGCTTACGTCTATGAGATCGACGGTTTCAAGTTCGACGCAGGTCCAACCGTCATCACCGCGCCGTTCATGTTCGACGATCTATTTGCCGCTGCCGGTCGGCGGCGCGAAGATTACTTCGAGCTTGCGCCGTGCGACCCGTTCTACCGCATCTTCAACCACGAAGGGCGCGCCTTCGACTACAACGGCGACGAGGCGTTCATCCTCGACCAGATTCGCCAGTGGAACCCCGCCGACGCCGAAGGCTACCAGCGCTTCATGAAGACGACCAAAGCCATTTTCCAGAAGGGCTTCGTCGAACTGGCGGACAAGCCGTTCCTGCACTTCAGCGACATGCTCAAGGTCGCGCCCGACCTGATCAAGATGCAGTCGTACATGAGCGTTTACGATTACGCCGCGCAGTTTGTCAAAGACGAGTTCCTGCGCCGCAGCTTTTCGTTTCATCCGCTGCTGATCGGCGGCAACCCGTTCGACGCGCCGTCGATCTACGCGATGATCCATTACCTTGAACGCGAGTGGGGCATTCACTATGCCGTCGGCGGCACGAACGTGATTGTCTCGGCGCTCGGCAGGCTGTTCGAGGAACTCGGCGGCACAATTCACCTGAACGCCGAAGTTGAGGAAATCCTCGTCGACGACCGCCGCGCCACCGGCATCCGCATGAAAGACGGCACGATCCATCACGCCGATCACATCGTCTCGAACGCCGACGTCGCCTTCACCTACCGCAACCTGATCCCCGAACAGTACCGGCGCAAGTGGACGAACGCGCGCGTCGAAAGCCTGAAGTACAGCATGTCGCTGGTCGTGATCTACTTCGGCACGAAACGGCTGTACCGCGATCAGGGCTTGGCGCATCACAACATCATCCTCGGCGAGCGCTACCGGGCACTGCTTGATGATATCTTCAACCAGCAGATCGTCGCCGACGACTTCTCGCTCTACCTGCATATGCCGACGATTAGCGATCCAAGCCTCGCGCCGGAAGGTCACGAACTGTTCTACGTCCTGTCGCCCGTGCCGCATCTTGGATCAGGCACGGATTGGACGCAGCAGGCGAAGCCGTACCGCGACCGAATCATGCAGTTCCTCGAGGACAACTACCTGCCCGACCTGCAGGAGAACATCGTCGCCGAGCACATGATCGACCCGCTGCATTTCCAGAACACGCTCAACAGCCACTTGGGATCGGCGTTTTCGGTGCAGCCGATCCTGACCCAGTCGGCATGGTTCCGCCCGCACAACCGCTCGGAAGACTTCGACAACCTGTATTTTGTCGGCGCGGGCACGCATCCGGGGGCGGGGCTGCCGGGCGTATTATCGTCTTCGATCATCGTTGAGAACCTGATCGGCGGCGGAGAGCCGCGTCGTCAGGACGCGACCGCTTTAGCCGCTGAGGTCATTTGATGAACGTTCCGCTTTCACAAGCGAGTTGGGAAACGACACTCGTTCACTGGGCACAGCACGCGCTTGAATCGCACGTGCCCGCTGCCCATCACACACGCGCCGACGGCGGCACGCTCGACGCCGCTTACCGTTACTGCGAGGCGCTGACGCGCATTCACAGCCGGACGTTTTATCTCGCGTCCGCCCTGCTGCCGCCCGACAAGCGGCGGGCGGCGCGCGCGCTGTACGCCTTCTGCCGCGTGACCGACGATCTGGTCGACCGCGCGGGCGCAAACAGTTCGATCGAGGACACGGCTGCCGCGCTCAAGGCGTGGCGCTCGGTGTCGCTTGACGCGCACCCACCGGCTGATCAGCCGGTCGCGCTGGCGTGGGCTGACGCTCGGGCGCGCTACGGCATTCCAACCGGCTACGCCGAACAGTTGATCGACGGCGTAGCCCGCGACCTGACACAGCAGCGCTACCAGACGTTCGACGAGGTGGCAGCCTATGCC
>JAEVZT010000444.1 GCA_023392115.1 Chloroflexota bacterium | reverse complement strand
CTTGTGCGTCAGTTCCGCCAGCGGGTTCGTCTGCTCCATGAACTGCGACAGCTGCGACGAGCCGAAGAACTCGCGGATCGCGGCTACGACCGGGCGAATGTTGACGAGCGTGACCGGCGTCAAGTTGTCCGACTCGCGGATCGACATGCGCTCCTTGACGACACGCTCGGTGCGGCGCAAACCGATGCGCAGCTTGTTCTGAATCAGCTCGCCGACGGTCTTGACGCGGCGATTGCCGAGGTGGTCGATGTCGTCTTTTGACGCCTTGCCGTTGTTGATCAGGATCATGCGCTCGACGAGCTTGACGATGTCGGCTTTCGTGACGATGCGCGTTGTACGCGGAATCGTGCCGTCCAATCCGAGGCGCTGGTTCAGCTTATAGCGTCCGACGCGCTCAAGGTCGTAGCGGCGCTGGTCGAACAACTGGCTTTCCAGATATTCGCGCGCGTTGTCGAGCGTCGGCGGGTCGCCGGGACGCATACGGCGGTAGAACTCGATCAGCGCCGCCTGTGCAAGCGTCTGATCTTTCTTCAGTTCCCAGACCGGCTCCATCTTGATCGTGCCCGGCAGGTACTGGTGATCGGGATCGGTGTCAATGTCACGGTAAAGCGCGAGCAGTTCTTCATCGCTGCCGGTCTTGATCGGCGACATGCCTTCTGGCATCCGATCGTCAACCGCCGCCAGCGCGCGCAGCAGGATCGTCACAGGGATCGTGCGCTTGCGGTTGAACTTGATCGCCAAATAGTCGCTCTTACGCGTTTCAAATTCCATCCACGCGCCGCGATCCGGGATCAGCTTGGAGTTGGAAAGCAAACGCCCGGTTGTCCTGTCTTCTTCGGCGTCGAAATACACGCCGGGAGAACGGATCAACTGGCTGACGACGACGCGCTCCGTCCCGTTGATGATGAACGTACCCTTCTCGGTCATCATCGGAAAGTCGCCGAGGAAGATATCCGAAATCGCGACCTCATCCCCCGCCTCGCGGTTGACAAGCGCGACGCGAATATACAGCGGGGCAGCGAAGGACATATCCCGTTCAAGGCACACTTCTTCACTGTACTTCGGCTCTTCAAACCAATAGCGCAGACCGAATTCCTGCGCTTCACGGCTGTTGCCCGGGAAGTACAATTTCAGGTTGCCGTTGTAGCTCTCAATCGGGCTAATTTCATCGAACAGTTCCGCTAGACCATGTTCGAGGAACCACCGGAATGACTGAAGCTGCACTTCGATCAAGGACGGCAACACTTGTACGTCAGAGGTACGGGCGTAATTCTTCACTTGAGTTAACCGTTGCAAAGCACGCTCCTCAGTCTATCTACGAGCCAGATTAAACGTGAATCAAAAAATGGAGACGACAACTGCTGCCGTTCCATAGGGCGTGTGTAGGAAGTTAATGCGGATTTGAATTCATCCCATCACGAGGCAAACAGAGACAACGTGAACAGCGATTATACGAAGAAATCGTTCGCGCGTCAACAGGGATGTTATGAAAGTTCCGCAGTTGGGGACTGCGGAACCGTTAGACATACTCACTATAGCAGAAATTCGCCGACAAAATCAAGCACCTTGTCAACGCTTCCCGATTCGAGCGGGAAGTGACCGGTGTTATTGCAAGACCGGCGCTTCACCCGCGTCACCAAGATCGCTCGCCAGACGCCGCCGTGACAGCAGCATGAACCCGGCGACCAGCGCCACCATTGCCGCGATTTGCACGCGCGGCGGAAGGTAGCGCACGCGGCTGATGACGTTCCGCTCCGGCTGACCAAGCAAGTCCTGACGCAGGCGGTGGGCAAAGCGACGCGACGGATGGACACCAACCAGCACCACATGCAGCCGCCGGATCAAGTGAATGAAGCGCTCGACATCGGCGCGCGGGATGCCATAACGGCTGACGATCACGTCGATATCCTGCTCGTCTTCGATGATCGCGTCCGTCAGGGCGGCGAGCAGATTTTCCAGAGTCGGTTGTCCCGAAGCATGCGTCATGATAACAATTTACCTTCTTTCCCTTCGACGGATGAACCCGCCGTTTCCATCTTCTGCAATTCGTCACGCAGGGCGATCAGCGTGCGGTGGTACAGCGATTTGATAGCGCCTTCCGTCCGTTCCATCATCGCGCCGATCTCGGCGTTCGAGCGGTGCTCGACGAACTTCAGGATCAAGAGCTGCTGGCGTTCTTCGGGCAGCGTGCGGATGGCTTTGAGCAGCGCTTCGCGTTCCTCGTTATCCTCGGCGTGGCGATCCGGCGAATCTGACTTCAGGCTGCCGGCGATGAACTCGTCGAGCGGGATCACTTTGCGCCTGCCCCGGTCGCGGTGCCAGTTGGCGACGAGGTTGTGCGCGATGCGGTACAGCCACGCCTGAAACGGGACGCCGCGCTCGGTATAGTTCTCAATATGCGCCATCGCGCGGAAGAAGACGCGGGCGGTCAGGTCTTCGGCGTCGTGGTGGTTGCCGGTGCGGTAAAAGACATAGTTGTAAATCTTGTCGAGATACCGTTCGTACAACTCGCCGAAGGCGTCTTTATCGCCCGCCTTCGCCAGTTCGACCAGATCGCCATCCTCAAGCCGCTTGAGAGTCTTTGTTTGACGTTGCAGTCGTTTTCGTAGGTTCATCATCATGCCCATAATAACCCGCTCGTGAAAAGGGAGTTACGGCACGGCAAGCGCCAAGCCTAAATTAACGCCTGCTTATAAATATTGCATTCCGACACCCAACAGTTTAATGTTGGGAGCACCTGACCCATTGAGATAATTGAAGTGAGGGAAACCATGAAGAAGACGGTCGGTCTGCTGCTGATGCTGGCGCTTGTGCTGGTCATGAGCGTCACCGGGTTTGCCCATGAAGGGCGCGAAGTCGGTGAGTACGTCATCGTCTTTGGCTGGCGCGTTGAGCCTGCCTATGCCGGCGTGTTCAACGGTCCGGAGATCACGATCGAGCATCACGACAGCGGCGAACCGCTCGTTGGCGCGGAAGAAACGCTTCAGATCTCCGTCCAATTCGGCGATCAGACCAAGACCCTTTCGCTCTATCCATCTTTCGGCAGCCCGGGACACTACACCGCCGACCTGATCCCAACCCGCCCCGGCGATTACACCTTCATCTTAACTGGAACGCTTGACGGCATCGAAGTCAACGAAACATTCACATCCGCCGACGGCGAGTTCAGCACCGTCGAACCGGCTGATGACCTGCTGTTCCCGGTGCTCGACGACGCGACCGCTGCCCTTCAGGCGCAGATCAATGAACTGCGGGCGCAAATCGAAGCCCTACAGGCGCAAGCCGGATCATAAAGCGCCGTGCGTCACCTGCTGTCCCTTCTGGTCGTGCTGCTGATCGGGCTGACGAGTGTCCAGCCCGCATCGGCGCACGCCAACCTCTACCGCGCCGACCCGCCGCCCAACGCCCCACTTGAGCGCGCGCCGGAAGCGATTCACCTGTGGTTCACCGAACCGCTCGAAGCCGAATTCAGCGCCATCACGCTCACGCGCGCCAACGGCGATCCGGTCGACACATCCGCCAGCAGCGTCGATCCCGATGACCCGATGCAAATGACGCTCGCCCCCGGCGAGCTGCCGGACGGGCTGTACACGGTATCATGGCGCGCGCTGTCGGCGGCGGACGGTCACCAGACGCGCGGCAGCTACGCCTTCTCGATCGGCGCGGCGGCTGGCGCGGCGCTGGCAGAATCGCAGGTCGAAGCCGTCCAGTCCGACGACGTGCTGATGCGCTGGTTCAACCTGTTCAGCATGTCGCTGATGACGGGCGGAATCGGCTTTTACCTGTTCGTTTGGCGTCCGGCACGGCTGTCCGCAGACGCTTATGATCGCATGCACGGGCTGATCGTCGTCGGCTGGGCGCTGCTCGGCGCGGCGAACCTCGTCAGCCTGCTCGTCTATACTGGCAGCTTCGCCGAAATCTCGCCGCTCGCCGCCCTTGGCGATCCGGCGCTCGGGCGCGTCCTGAGCGCGACGCGTTTTGGACAGTTGTGGGCGATCCGCGCCGGGCTGTGGCTGGTGCAGGGGATCGTGCTGATGCTGGCGCGGCGGCAGCCGAACTGGCATCTCGTCGCGCTGGTCGTCGGTGCGGCAATCCTGTGGACGCAGAGCCAGTACGCCCATGCCAGCGCCGTCCACGACGCGCATGTCAGCGTCCTATCTGACTGGCTGCATCTGCTGGCGACGGCATTCTGGCTTGGTGGGCTGGCGCAGCTAGTCAACGTCATTCCGGTAGTGCGGCGGGCGCAGGCGATCGGAGCGCTCACCGGATGGTTCTCGAATTACGGGCGCGCGTGCGTCGCCGCGCTCATCATCACCGGCTTATACGCCGCGTGGCTGCACGTCGGCACGGTCGACGCGCTGCTGACGACGATCTACGGGCGCGCGCTGCTGATCAAGCTGATCCTGATCGCCCCGCTGCTGACGATCGCCGCGGTCAACCTCGTCGTCACCTACCGCGCGCTTCGTGCCGGAAAGGAACGCTGGGCGGGCATCCTTCGCGGGCTGGTCGCCGCCGAAGTCGCGCTGCTGGCGCTGATCTTCGCCGCCGTCGCCGTCATGACCTCGGCGAATCCGGCGCGTGCGGTCGAAGCCTCACGGCAGGAAATCGAAGACAACACGTTCGCCGGTTATGAACCTGTCGACGGCAACCATGTCCACTTTGAAGTTACGCCGGGATGGGTCGGACAGAACGAGTTCACCGTCCAGTTGTTCGACAACCGCCAGCAGCCGATCGACGACGCCAGCCTGATCCGCGTGCGCTTCGATCACCTGACGCGCAACCTCGGTCAGAGTGAACTGCGCCCGCAGCCCGCCGGTGACGGCAGATACACGATCGAGGGCGCGAACCTGAGTCAGCCGGGGGAATGGCGCGCTCGCGTCACCATCCAGCGACCGGGCGAGTTCGACATGGTGACCGACTTCACCCTCGACATGGAACTGCCGCCAATCCCTGAAGGGCTGGACACCGGCGCGCCGCTTGAGGGGCACGTCTACTGGCAGTTGTTCACCGGCATCGGGCTGGTGATCGTCGGCGCGTTCACCGTCGGGCGCAAGTGGCTCAAGCTGTGGGACGGGATCGGCGTTTTCGGGCTGGCGAGCGTCTTCGTCGGCATCGCGCTGATCCTTAATGCATTGTCACACCCCACGTTCTAGTACCGGCTGTACCATATTACAGGGCGTTCGAGCCATTGCCCCGTCGTCATACATCAAACCGGGGCACTGGTGAGCACAGCTATAGCAGCCGACATCGCGCGCACGAATACACCTACACACCATCGCCGCTGGTCAGGCGCTGTCATCGCGCTTAGCTGGTCGGCGGCGTTGATCGTATCATCGATCCTGCTCGGCATGTACGGCGGTTGCGGCGCGACCGACTTCCATGCCTATTATGAAGCGGGGCGCGCGGTGCAGGCGGGCGGCTCGCCGTATACAAGCACGCAGGGCATTGTCTATCTCTACCCGCCGCTGCTAGCGCAGGTTTTTGTGCCGCTGCTGTGGCTCGGCGACCGCATCACCGTCTGGTTCCTCTGGTACGGCATCAATCTGGCGCTGCTCCTGCTGACGGTGCGCCTGCTTCACCGCAGAATTGCGCCGCGCCACACATCGACGCTCTGGCTGCTGACGCTGCTGTTCCCAATGGTCGAAGCGTTGTACATCGGTCAGGTGTCGATCCTGATCATGGTACTGCTGATACTTGCGTGGCTGGCGATCGTCGATCGGCGTCCACGACTCGGCGGCGCATTGCTGGCAACTGCGGCGTGGCTGAAAGTCTTTCCCGTCCTGCTGATCGCCTATTTCCTCTGGAAGCGCGACTGGCGCGTCGTCAGCGGCGCGCTGTTCGGCGGCGTCGCCCTGCTGGTCTTCCAGTGGGCGGTCGCCGGTACAGATGTGATGGTTGACTGGCTCGTCGTGATGCTCGATCTCGGTCAAAGCGGGCAACCGTATCTGCTGTTCAAGAACGCATCGATCCTCGGCTTCACGACGCAATGGTTCGGCAGCAATCCAACCGTGCAGCCGCTGCTGACAAACCCGACACTGCTCCTGATCAGCCGGTACGGGCTGATGTCCGCCGTACTCGGCGCGGCACTGCGCTTGACGAGAGAATCGCGCGCCGCTGTCGACGACGAGCGCCTCGACCTCGAATACAGCCTGTTCCTGATCAGCGCCATGCTCATCAGCCCGACGCTGTTCACAGCCGGGATACCGCCGCTGTTCCTCGCCATCGTTCTCCTCTGGCGCAGCCGGCAAACGACAACTCACGCCCGCATGATGACGTGGTTCTGCTGCCTGATATCGCTCGCCCTGAGCCTGCACTGGCTGCTGCTTCTCGGCTATGAG
>JAEVZT010000405.1 GCA_023392115.1 Chloroflexota bacterium | reverse complement strand
GTATAATACCCCTTGCGCTCAATCAGTAAAAGGGAGGCGCAGCTCTTGGCACCTGTGACACAAGATTTAAAACCACTCATTTCAACCAATCGCCTGCTCGGCTTGGTGCGCATGCTGAAAGGCTTCCGCGCGCTGTACGCTGCGGCGATCGTCGCGCTGGCACTTGGCGCGGCGGCGAAGACAGGCACGTTTCTGCTCATCCGCCTGCTCGTCGACGATGTGCTGCTGCGCGACCAGATCGTCGAGGCATTGGTGCTCATTGCCTTGAGCTTCGTCGGGCTGGCGATCCTTGAGGGCGGATTCACGTTCCTCAGCGGTCGGCTGGCGGCGCAGACGGCAGAAGGCATTGTTCGGCGGCTGCGCAATTACCTGTACGATCACTTGCAGCGGCTGACCTTCGCCTATCACAGCAAGACGTCGACCGGTGAGCTGATTCAGCGTGTGACTTCGGACGTGAACGCCATCCAGCGTTTCTATGCGGAGCAGGCGATCGGCTTGGGGCGCATTCTGCTGCTGTTCTCGATCAACTTCATCGCCCTGTTCGCCATCAACTGGCAGCTGGCGCTGTTCTCAATTATCGTCGTGCCGATGATCGCGCTGGTGTCGGTCTACTTCTTCAAGCGCGTATCGAAGGCATACGAACAGTATCAGGAAGCCGACGCGAAGCTGTCGACGACGCTGCAAGAGAACTTGACCGGCGTGCGCGTGGTTAAAGCGTTCGCACGGCAGCCCTACGAGCACGATAAGTTCGAGACAACGAATCTCGAACGCTTCGAGCGCGGCGCCCGGCTGATGAAAATGCACTCGCTCTACTGGCCAATCACCGACATGATGAGCGGCTTGCAGCAGCTCGCCGGCTACGTTGTCGGCGCGATCATGGTCATGGACGGGACGATCACGCTCGGCACATACCTCGCCTACGTCGGTTTGATCATTTACATCATCGAGCCGATGCGCGGTCTGGGTCGAATCATCGTCAACGCCTCGAGCGGTCTGGTGTCTTATGAACGCGTCGCCGACATCATCCGCGAAGACCGCGAGCCGCTGACTGACGGCTTGCGCCAGCTTGAGCACCCGCTGCGCGGCGATGTCGCCTTCAAAGACGTCGGCTTCGAGTACGACAGCGGCGCGCCCGTCCTCAAGGACATCACTTTCGAAGTCAAGGCGGGACAGTCGGTGGCGCTGCTCGGGTCTACGGGTTCGGGCAAGACGTCGCTGGTCAACCTGCTGCCGCGATTTCATGACTACACGCACGGACAGATCACGATCGACGGCGTGGAGCTGAAGACAATCGCCCGCGACTTCCTGCGCGCAAACATTGGCATCGTCGAACAGGAACCGTTCCTGTTCTCGCGCACGATCCGTGAAAACATCAGTTACGGCGCGGGGCGGCACGTTGACGAGGCGGAAGTGATGGCGGTGGCGAAAGCAGCCGACATTCACGACGTGATTATGTCGTTTCCGGAAGGCTATAACACGATCGTCGGCGAGCGCGGCGTCACCCTGTCCGGCGGGCAGAAGCAGCGCGTGGCGATCGCCCGAACGCTGCTGAAGAACCCGCGCATCCTGATTCTGGATGACTCGACCTCGTCGGTGGATACCGAAACCGAGGCGAACATCCGCGCGGCGCTTGACGAGCTGATGGAAAACCGGACGACGTTCATCATCGCCCACCGCATTCAGAGCGTCATGAACGCCGACCTGATCCTCGTCATGGATCAGGGGCGGATCGTCCAGCGCGGGACGCATGAAGAACTTGTCAACCAACCCGGCATCTACCAGCAGATTTACGACCTGCAGGTGCGAATCGAGTCGGAACTTGAAGAGGAGTTAGCCAGTGTCTAACTTTGGCTACGAAGAAGAAGATTACAGCGCGAAGTTTAGCGGCAAGACCTTCCTGCGCATTCTGGCGCAGCTCAAACCGCACTGGAAGGCGCTGAGCGGGTTTCTGATCTCGGTGACGATCGTGTCGGTGCTGGGGATGTACTTCACCTACCTCGGCAAGCAGATCATCGACGAGGCGATCATCCCCGCCGACCGCGACCGACTGGTGGAGATCGTCGTCGTCTACGCGGTGCTGCTGACCATCTGTTCGGCATTCGTCTTCCTGTTCATCTACCTGACGAGCCGCATGGGTCAGCGGGTGCAGTACGAAATGCGGCGGCAGTTGTTCGACCACCTGCAAAAGCTGTCGCTCTCCTACTACAACAAGACTCCAGTCGGCTGGATCATGTCACGCGTCACCTCGGACACCGAGCGCATTTCCGAGCTTGTCTCGTGGGGCATCCTCGACGTGACGTGGGGCGTCGTCAACATCTTCACGGCGGTCTTCTTCATGCTGACGATCAACTGGCAGCTGGCGCTGGTGGTGTTTGCCATCATCCCGGTGTTGCTGATCGTCGCCGTGTGGTTCCAGAACCGGATCATCGTCGAGTACCGCGAGTCGCGCAAGGCGAACTCGAAGATCACCGGCGCGTTCAACGAGAACATCACCGGCGTGCGCGTCGTCAAGGCGCTGGGACGCGAGGACGCCAACCTGCGCGAGTTCGGCGGGCTGACCGACACGATGTTCCGCTCGTCGTTCAAAGCGGCGTGGCTGTCGGCGCTGTTCCTGCCTTCGGTGCAGATCATCAGCGCGACGGCGCTCGGCGCGATCGCCTACTTCGGCGGGCTGGAAGTCCAGAGCGGCGCGATGACGATCGGCGGCATTCAGGCGTTCATCTCATACGTGACGTTCATGCTCTGGCCCGTGCAGGACATGGCGCGCGTGTTCGCCTCGCTCCAGCAGGCGATCGCGTCGGCAGAGCGCACGTTCGCGCTGATGGACACCGACCCGGAAATCAAGGACAAGCCCGAGGCGTATGACCCCGGCACGATCGGCGGCGACATCGTCTTCAAGGACGTGCACTTCTACTATGACGACGAGGTGGACAAGCCGGTGCTGACCGACTTCAACCTGACGGTGAAGCGTGGCGAGACAATCGCCCTCGTCGGACCGACCGGCGCGGGCAAGTCGACAGTCGTCAACCTCGTCTGCCGTTTCTTCGAGCCGCGCGAGGGGACGATCAGCATCGGCGGGCACGACTACACCGACCTGACGCAGCAGGCGATCCAGTCGCGGATCGGCGTCGTCGTTCAGACGCCGCACCTGGTCAGCGGGCCGATCCGCGCGAACCTGCGGTACGGCAAGCG
>JAEVZT010000266.1 GCA_023392115.1 Chloroflexota bacterium | reverse complement strand
GACGTAGCCGCCTTCCTGCCTGCTCTCGATCAGGGTCGCCGAAATCGGGCGCAGGCGATCGGGCAGGTCGCCGAGGAGTCCGTAGAGTTCCGCGCGACGCTGCTGCTGTTGGTGTGCGTCCATGCCGCTGCTGTCCCTTTCGCATGTCGATGGTGAAATCCGCTCAAGACAATTTTAGGGATGGCTGCCGCGAAAGGCAAGCACGGCGAACGCCTGCAAATTGGGATACGATTCTGTCCCAGAATCGGCTATAATAATGCACATCTGTTCTATAGACGATCTCAAGAAAAGGGATGATACACACCCGACGACTGTTGTTCTTTCTCCTGTCGCTCGTCGTGCTGATGATGGCTGGCTGTTTCGCCGCCGACGGCACGGACACCTCCGCGCCCCCTGCCCCCGACGCTGTCAACGCGCCACAGACAACCGAAGACGAGCCGCCGGGCGGACCGGGCGCGTTCGAGATCGATACACGCGCGGCTGCGCACCCCCTGAGCATTCAATTGCTGCGCGACCGCGCCTACACCGGCAGCGATTTCGTCGTCGAGCAAGTGCTTGAACCGGGCAGCAACTACGACCGCTATGTCGTGTCATACCTGTCCGACGGTCTGAAAATCTACGCCATGCTGACCGTCCCATGGGGCGAAAAACCGCCTACAGGCTTCCCGGTCGTCATCTTTAATCACGGCTACATCCCGCCGACCGAATACCGCACTACTGAGCGTTACGTCGCCTACGTCGATGCCTTCGCGCGCAACGGTTACATCGTCGTCAAGTCGGATTATCGCGGTCACGGCAGCTCCGAAGGCGAGCCGGAGTCCGCGTACCGCAGTCCCGGCTACGTGATCGACGTTTTGAACGCGCTGGCTTCCGCCCGCCGCTACCCGGACGCCGATCCAAACCGCGTCGGCATGTGGGGTCATTCGATGGGCGGCTACATCACGCTGCGGGCGATGGTCGCCAATCAGGGGATCAAGGCGGGCGTCATTTGGGCGGGCGTCGTCGCGTCCTACGACGAGATGTTCCGCTCGTGGTTTGGCGGCAGTTCGCGTTGGCGTGACGATACGGTGCAGCAGTTCGGCTCGCCGAGCGACAACCCGGCATTCTGGAACGCGCTGTCGGCGAACAGCTTCCTGCCCGACCTGTCGGGACCGATCCAGATTCACCACGGCACCGCCGACACATCAGTTCCCTATGATTACTCGATCATGCTCGACGAACAGATTCGCGCCGCCGGGAAGCCAACCGAGCTGTTCCTGTACACCAACGACGATCACAACATCACCACCAATCGCGACGACGCGCTGCTGCTGTCGGTCGCCTTTTTCCATGTCCACGTCAGGGACAGTGGGACGTAAGCGGCAAACGTGAATTCGCGTACAATACTATACAGGCTCTCTTACACCCGACACTGAAAGGAACCTGTATGTTCATCGCACGACGTTTGCTGCCAGCGTTCGTCACTGCGCTGCTTTTACTTTCCCTCGTGCCGATCGCCGGGGCGCAAACCGCTGGTACGCTAACCCCCGGTCAGCCGTCCATCGGCGAGATCACCGCGCCCGGCGCGACGCTGACCTACAACTATACCCTTGCCGGCATGAGCAGCGTGACGATGCAGGCGATCGGTGACACGGTTCAACCGAGCATTCGCGTCCTGCGCGACGGCAGCATTGTCGACGAGCAGACCAACCCCGAGGGCGCGAGCATTATCGCGCTGACGTCCATCCTCCCCTCGGGCGCGTATCAAGTGGAAGTCGGCGGCGTGAACGACACACAGGGTTTAGTCGTCTTGATCGTGCAGGCGGAAACGCCGATCGCGGCGCTCCCGCTGGCGGCAGGCGTTCCGGTCAGCGGCGAAGTCAGCGCCGAAGTCCCGGTCGCGCTCTTCAGCGTCGATCCACTGACAAGCCCCGCTTTCCTGTACGTCGAGGGCGAGCTGCAGAACGCCGGCGCGCGCGTGCGCCTGATCAATACGACATCCGGTCAAACGAGCGCATCCCTCGACGCGGATGTCCTCGGCGCGCGCCTGCGCCTGCCCGCAGGGAACGCTGCCTACCAGATAGAAATCAGTCACGGCGGCAGCGAAACCGGCGCGCTCTTCTTCCTCTGTCTGAGCGATGTCAATGCAAACGCCTGTGAACCGTCGTCCGGCGGCGAGGTCGCTCCCCTCCCCGAGCTGACGCCAACCACGTTCATCAGCGTCGACTGCACGGTTGGGTCGTCCTTCGCCGGAGGGACGAATATCCGCCAGTCCGCCAACCTGAACGCGCTGATCGTCGGCGTGCTCCCCGCCAACGCCGCCGCGCAGGTGCTCGGCGTTTCGCCGGATGGCGCGTTCTACAACATCCTCTATAACGGCGTTGTCGGCTGGACGGCGATCTCGGCGCTAACGACCAGCGGCGACTGCTCGTCTGTTCCGGTCGTCAACCCGCCCGCGGTGACGCTCGCGCCGACGCAGCCACCCGCCCCGACCCAACCGCCTCAGCCGACCTCCATCCCGCCCTCGCCGACGCCGAGCGGTCCCTGCCTGATCACGATCACGAGCGCGGCGCTCGTCTACTCGCAGCCAACGGCGCAGGCGGATTACATTCAGGATCAGGTGCAGGCGGGCTATGAGCTGATCCCGATTGGTCGTCTTGCGGATAACTCGTGGTGGCAGACAAATTACATGAATGCGTGGATTCAAACCAGCTTGTTCGGGAACGGGGCGACCATCAGCGGTGATTGCAGCGCGCTTCCCGTGTTCGTGCCGTGAGGATTTGCCGTATGCTGAAAGGCTTGTACGGTATTCAATAAT
>JAEVZT010000253.1 GCA_023392115.1 Chloroflexota bacterium | reverse complement strand
CTAGCGCAGCCGTCCGGCAAGTTCGTTCAGGTTGCTGCGGACGCTGCCGTCGACGACGCGTTCCTGCGAGCGCAGGATCAAGCCGCCGAGGATCGTCGGGTCGACGGTGTAACTGACATTCGACGCGCCGACTTCCTGCTGGATGCGCTGCTTCTCGGCGTCGCTGAGCGGCATGGCGCTCACGACTTCGATGTTCTGCCCCGAGAGCGAGCGGGCATCGGCAGGCACTTTGGCGAAGAAATCGTTGATCAGCGCCTGCTGCCGCTTCTCGTCGAGCGACTCGCCGATCAAACGCTGCGAAACGGCGATGGCGATCGAGGCGACCTGAGTGCGCAGGTCGGCAAGCTGGCGATCGCGTTCGTCGGTCGCGCGGGCGCGGGCTTCGGCGCGGATCGCTTCAGCGTCGGTGCGCGCCTGCGCTTCAACGCCGCGAGCGACTTCTTCACCACGCGCGCGCGCTTCTTCAACGACGCGCGAGGCATCGGCGCGGGCAGCCGCGAGGATTTTCTCGGCTTCCGTTTCCGCGTTGCGACGCGCATTCGCCGCCGCCGCCGCGTCTTCAAGACCCTTCTGAATCTTGGTCGAGCGCGAGTCGAGCATGTTCATCAGCGGACGCCAGAGGAAGAACGTCAGCAAGCCGAACAGCAGCAGGAAGTTGAGAATCTGCGCCAGCAGGAAGCCCGTGTTGATGCCCAGCGGCACGAGCGGGTTAGTCGCCTCTGCTTCTTCGGAGACGCCTTCTATGCCGTCTTCTTCACCACCGACTTCTTGCGCTTCGGATTCGGCGGCGGGTTCGCTGATCTGCTCAGCGCCTTCGACTTCAGCTTCTGCCGCAGGGGTAACATCGCCTTCCTGCGCGAGCGCGACCGAGGCGAACGCCATGCCCGTGACGAGGGCGAACACCAGAAGCAGCCGCTTGAGTGTAGAGAATTTCATCATATGTGCTCCTGTCTTGCTTAGAGCACGAACAGGATGATGAGGGCAACCACCAGCGCGTAAATGGCGATCGCTTCGGCGAACACGATACCGAGAATCATGTTCGTCTGAATTTGACCCGCCGCATCGGGGTTGCGACCGATACCCTGCATCGCGCCCTGTACCAGCAAACCGATGCCGATGCCGGGACCGAACGCGCCCACCATCGCCAGACCCGCGCCAACTGCCTTCAGACCGATTTCAAGCCCTTGATCCATGCTTCATGTGCTCCTAGATGTGTGTCCGTTCAATAGGTTGTTCGCCATGCGCTTCTTCGTGATGCTCGCCGTCGTCGTGGTGACCTTCCATCGCCTGTGCGGCGAAAACCAGCGTCAAGACGGCGAACACGAATGCTTGAATGGTGGTGATGATGATCTCCAGCCCGTAGAAGACCATCGGCACAATTGCCGCCACCAAGAACGACATGACGATGAGCAAGATACCACCCGCGAACATATTGCCGAATAGACGAAATGCCAGCGAAACGATCTTGCCGATTTCAGAAATGATTTCGAAGAGACCGACGACCACGTCAATCACGCCGAGAGGCTTTTCCTTCGCGTTGCCAAGCGCGCGCAGGTTGAAGAACTTCTGGAAGTAATTCGGACCCTGCGCCATCACGCCGAAGACCTGAATGGCGACGACCGACACCAGCGCCAGACCGATCGTCAGGTTGAGGTCGGTGGACGCGCCGCGCACGTAGGGCGTGACGATGAAGTTGTACGGCATCGCGCCCTCGCGAATCTGATCCGACGTCAGCGTGAACGCCGGGCTGTGATACAGCTGCTCGGTGTACGACAGACGCAGTTCGTTGACGCGCTCCAGACGGGTCGCTTCGTCGACACCCTGCGCGTCAAGATCCTCGATCAGCAGCGCTTCGGCGTCGCGCAGATCATCCGCCACGGCTTCGCGTTCCTCTGCCGCCGGCAGGTGAACGTTGCCGTGATGGAAGAATTCGTTGCACGCCTCATAGTCGGCTTCGGTCGCGCCCTGCCCGGCGTACAGCGGCTGGTCGACGTAGAGCTGGAACGCGCCGCCCGCCTGAACCGCCGGGTAGCCGGTGAAACCTTCTTCGGCGCAGTGCATCACGCCGACGCTTTCAATGCCGGGGAGCAGCTTCATCCAGTTCGTCGCCAGCAGGAAGACGAAGATCGTCGCCACCAGCGGGAAGACCATGCGGGCGCGGTGACCTGCCATGTTCTTGGAGAAGTCGTACATGAAACCGCCGAGCAGTTCTACCCACGACTGGAAGCGGGTCGGGACTTCGCGCGTCCATCCGCGCGAGGCACGCCACGCCAGCAGGGTGAAGACAATCACGGCAATACTCGCCAGCGCGGTCGCCGTCAGCGTATTCGTCCAACGGAACGACTCAACCGGCAGCGACGGATCATACGGTTCGCCCGGAACCATAATCACCGGCACAGCAACCGCCGTGTTCAGACCGGGCAGAACGACGAACGTGATCAGCGCGCAGGCAGCGAGGAACACGATGATGCCGAGGCATCCTACTGCACCGCGTTGAGTTGCGTTCATGCGGGTGCTCCTCTACTACGGATACTCCTAAATTGTCTCAAAGATCATCCTCCTCTGGTTCGGGTATGGATTTGTGCTGCGAATTTGTCGGCGGAGTCTGCTGGATATGGCTGACAGACCCGAGCGCGATACGCACCATGATGAATAGGCTCAACGGGATGCTCAACAGGAGCACGCCGATAGTAAACGGACCGCGCAGACCGAAATGCCGGTCTAGCGCCAGCCCGACGAACAGCGCAGCCACGACGATGATCAGCGTCCAGCAGCCTGCCTGACCCGCAGCGGCGGCAAGCGTCAGATTCCTCGCCCGTGACGACGGCTGTTGATTCATTTGCTACCTACACTCGCATTCGCGCATTCTATCACAATCAATCCGCGAATCCAAGAAATTGCACCAGATTACGCAAACAGACCTGAAGCGCCGCGTACCGCCCACTCAAATATCGGCGACACGCCGATCGTGCCGAGCAAAATGACGACGATCGCCGTCACCGCCAGCACCCACGCATACGGGCGCGAGACCGGAATCGGCTTGTCCTCGTCGGCGCTGTGGTCGACGTACATCACTTTGACGACGACCAGATAGTAATAGAGCGCGACGATCGAGTTCAGCACGCCGACGAGCGCCAGCCAGACGAGAT
This sequence comes from Chloroflexota bacterium, assembly GCA_023392115.1. Classification (GTDB taxonomy): domain Bacteria; phylum Chloroflexota; class Anaerolineae; order Aggregatilineales; family Phototrophicaceae; genus Flexifilum. Next base: position 1,504 of record JAEVZT010000253.1, on the reverse strand, counting down.
CCGCTTCGACAGCCGCTTGGAACAGGAACAGCTTGCCGAAGAAGCCCGCCGCGGGTGGCACGCCGCCGAGCGACAGCAGCGCGATCGTCATCACCAGCGCCATCATCGGATTGCGGCGGCTCAAGCCCGCCATATCGCCAATCGTTTCGCTGCCCGTCGCCTCGCTGAAGATGACGACGACGGCGAACGCCAGCAGGTTCGTGAACGTGTACATCAGCAGGTAGAAGGTGATCGCGCCGATGCTGAGTTCGCTGTTCGCTTGCAGCGCCGCCACGCCGATCAGCGTGTAGCCCGCCTGCGCGATTGACGAGTACGCCAGCAGACGCTTGATGTTGCGCTGCGCCAGCGCGATCACGTTGCCGAGCGTCATTGAGATGACCGCCAGCGCCGCCGCCAGCTGCACCCAGAAGGCTTGAATCTCCTGCCCGTTGATGACGAGCGTGCCGGGGAAGACGGCGAGGAAGAAGCGCACCAGCAGCGCGAACGATCCCGCCTTGCTGGCGACGCTCAGGAACGCGGTCACCGGCGTCGGCGCGCCTTCGTAAACGTCAGGCGTCCAGAAGTGGAACGGCGCGGCGCTGATCTTGAAGCCGAAGCCGACGACGATCAGCGTCATCGCGCCGAGCACCGGCACGGCATTGACCGAGAACGCTTCCGAGCCGAGGTAGTCGGCGATCGCGTAGATGCTGGTCTGTCCGGTGAAGCCGTAGAGCAGGCTCAAGCCGTAGAGCAGGATCGCCGACGCGAACGAGCCGAACAGGAAATACTTCATGCCGCTTTCCGTCGATCGCCGGTCATCGCGCTTAATCGCCGCGAGAACGTACAGCGGGATAGTCGTCGTTTCGAGCGCCAGTAAGACCATGATCAGGTCGGCAGCGCCCGCCATCAGGCACGCGCCAAGCGTCGAGACGATGACGATCAGGTAAAACTCGCCCTTACGCCCAACACCCGCCACGTCGATCGACATGAACGCGGTGAGCGCCCCGGCGATCAGCACCATCACCTTGAAGATCTGCGCCAGCGTATCATGCCGCACCATACCGCCCCAGTACAGCCCTTCCTGCGCGCCGAAGGCGAAGCCCTGCGACGCATCGGGCGCGGTCGGCGTGGGATACCAGAAAAGCAGGTACAGCGCCGCCGTCGCCAGCAAGCCGACGCCGGTCACGATGGCGAGGTTGCGGCGCTTGCTCTCAGGCAGGTAGACGTCAAGCCCCAGAATGACCACAGCCATGATGGTCAAGCCGAGTTCCGGCGCGATGACCGGCAGGCTTTGCCACAGGTTAAATTCCATGATTTACGCCCCACCCCCAAGGATTGCCAGCACAGGACGCAGCCCGGTTTGCAGCATCGGCGACATCAAGCCCGGCATAATGCCGATCAAGATCAGCGGCGCGCCGAGGAACAGCAGGACGAAGCGTTCCCTCACTGTGATGTCATCCACATCCGGGTATTTCGCCCGGTCGAACTCGCCGAAGAACACCTGACTCGTGACGCGCAGCACATA
>JAEVZT010000235.1 GCA_023392115.1 Chloroflexota bacterium | reverse complement strand
GTGTTGACCATGAGCATGATGTTGTTGAAGAATTCAGGCAGCCCGTAGACTTCGCCGTTCACCGTCACCTGCTCGACGGCAGCCGGGCGGTACTGGCTCATGTCGACTTCCTGCTCGGCGATGCACTCGGTCAGCGGGGTGAGCGCGCCACGCACCGCGTAGGTGCTGAGGTCTTCACGCCCCATGTAAACAAGATCCGGCGGGTTGCCGCTGGCGACTGCCGTCAGGAACTGCTGTACGTCCAGCGCGCCTTCGGTGAACTCAAGCGTGACATCCGGGTACAGTTCTTCAAACAGGGCAACGCGCTCGGTGGCGATTTCGTCGCCCAAGCCGAAACCGAGATTGGTCAGCGTGCCGCCGATTTCGCCGTCCTGCGCCTGAACCGCGCCTACCATCAACGCCAGCATCAGCGCGAGCGCCAGCAGCGGGAGCTGCTTCCTAACGTTCAATCTACGATGCAACATGTTTGACTCCTTCTTCTAAAAGCTAATCCTGAAGAACGCAGGGTAAAACCACGTTCGACCATCTATGACCCGTTCAGGTGCCGCACCATCGACTTATAAGCATCTCCATTTCAGTACCAGTACCTTAATGCCCCTAATCCAGCCGTCGCGTCGTCCCTCGTTCTTCAAGGTGGGCTTGCTGTTGAAGCTGCTGTACCGGGCGTCGTGGGTCTTCCAAGCGCGCCAGCAGCAGTTCTGCCGCCATCTTGCCCGAATCGGTCAGCCGCTGCGATACCGTCGTCAGGTCGATGTGTTCGCCAATTTCGATGCCGTCGAAACCGATGACGCTGATGTCGCGCGGCGTATGCCGCCCTAACTCACGAGCGCGGTGAATGACGCGGATGGCGAGATCATCCGAGGGAGCAAAGATGCCCGTCGGCGGTTCGGGCAGGTCGAACAGTTCGCGCAGCTTCTCGCGAATGCCTCTGCGTGAAACCGGGACGTACTTGATGTATTCATCCGGCAGCTCAATGCCATGTTCCGCGAGCGTTTGGCGGTAACCGGCAAGGCGCTGGACTTCAGGATGAATCGAGTAATCAGGGATTTCGTCGAAGTAGACGTAGGCGCAGCGGCGGTGTCCCTGTTCGATCAAATGCCGCGCCGCCAGCCTGCCTCCGGCGAAATCATCGATGGTGATGCCGCTGAACGCCGGGCTGCTGTACTCGATCAACACGGTTTCGATGCCGCTGGCGATCAGCCGCCGTGCAGCTTCTTCGTCAACCGGCAGCGAGATGATGATCAGCCCGTCAAGGTTACCCGTCATCGGCAGCCCGGCGAGATAGCCGTTAAGCCGGCTCATCGAGTCGACGGTGTAGATCACGAGTTCGTAGCGCGAATTGGACAGGGTGGTTGCGACGCCGCGCAGGCGGTCGATGAACGAGGGCGAGGTGAAGAACGGCGTGATGACGCCGATGCGTCCTGTACTTTGAAGCACGCGCGCCCGCGCTTCCGCCTTGGGCACGAAACCGAGCTGGTCAACCGCTACCATGACTTTCCGCCGTGTGACTTCGCTCACGCCCCTTGATGAGTTCAGCACGCGAGAAACGGTGGCGATACTTACGCCAGCGGATTCGGCGACATCGTAAATGGTAGGCGGAGGAGTCTTTTGCATCAGCGTTTATTACCAGCTCCAAGGGCGAATGTAAGTGTTTTCATGTAAGCATTTGCATTCCAGTGTAAGCAGTTTTGCCCCGATTGTCAAAGATTGCGTCGCCTGTGAAAAAGGTAATCAAGGCAAGCGTCGTGCAGACAAAAAAGTGCTTGACAACATATGGAAAGTGGTGTATTTTACTTATAGGTTAAATAACCTGAAGGTTAAATACGAAGCGATGTCAAATGACGCCCTGAGCTTGATCTTTGCAGCCCTCGCCGACCCTACCCGCCGCGCCATTCTTGAGCGCTTGGCGGAAGGTGAAGCGACGGTCAAGGAACTGGCTGAACCGTTCGACATGAGCCTGCCGGCAGTCTCCAAGCACCTCAAAGTGCTCGAACGCGCAGGACTGATCGCGCGGGGACGCGACGCGCAGTGGCGTCCGAGCCGTCTAGAGGCGAGCACGCTGAAGGAAGCCGCCGACTGGCTCGGGCATTACCGACGCTTCTGGGAAGAGCGCTTCGACAACCTTGACGAGTACCTTCGTCAGCTACAGGCAGAGGAGAGGGAAAATGACAGCAGCGAACCATCCGACAAATGACGCATCGGTCGCCGCCCGCACGCTCGTTATGGAGCGCATCTTCGACGCGCCGCGCGAACTCGTCTTCAAGGCGTATACCGACCCCAAGCACCTCGAACAGTGGTTTGGACCGCGCGGCTGGACGACAACCGTCTACGCGCTCGACCTGCGTCCCGACGGCATCTGGCATTACTGCATGCGTTCCGCCGATGGGGAGGAATCGTGGGGCAAAGGCATTTATCGCGAGATCGTCCCACCGGAACGGATCGCCTACCTCGACATTTTTTCCGACAAGGACGGCAACAGTGTTGAAGGCATGCCGCAGATGGAAATCGTCGTCGAGTTCCATGAGCAGGACGGCAAGACGAAGCTGATCAGTCGCACCGTGTTCGCCACGCCTGACGAACTGAAGGCGGTCATCGACATGGGGGTCGAAGAAGGCGCTGCCGAAACCTTCGACCGCCTCGAAGAATTCCTCGCTCAGGAGCGCGGCAGCGCCTAAGCATAGCCGGGAGGAGACGGTATGAAGACTGTTCGTTCTATCGACAGCACCAGCATCGCCTTCGATCAGGTTGGTGGGGGAGCGCCGCTGATTCTGGTCAGCGGCGCGCTCGGCGTGCGAAAGCACCCGATGGCGGGCGAACTTGCAGGGCTGCTCGCGCCGCACTTTACAGTTATCACATACGATCGTCGGGGACGAGGCGACAGCGGCGACACACTCTCCTACGCCGTCGAGCGCGAAGTCGAGGATATTGAAGCCCTAATTGATGCGGTTGGCGGATCGGCTTTCCTGTATGGGATGTCGTCGGGCGCGGTGCTCGCCCTTGAAGCTGCAAACAGCCTGTCGAACAAGGTGAAGAAGCTGGTGATGTACGAACCGCCGTTCCTTGTCGACAACAGCCGCCCGGCTGTTCCCACCGATTACGTAAAGCGGCTGAATCAGGCGGTCGCGGAAGGGCGCAGGGGTGACGCTGTCGAGATTTTCATGACGGAAGCCGTCGGCGTTCCCGCCGAATACGACGCTCAGATGCGCACAGGCGGCACGGGTGAAAGCTCCGAGGGCGAAATGAAGCCGCCGGAGTGGGCGGAAATGGAGTCGATCGCGCACACGCTCGCCTACGATGGCGCGATTATGGGCGATATGATGTCCAACAAGCCGCTGCCGCGCGGGCGCTGGACATCCGTCTCGATGCCGACACTGGTGCTCACCGGCGGGAACAGCCCGACATTTTTCCACGCGGGCGCACAGGCGCTCGTCGAACTGCTGCCGAATGCTCGCTGGCAAACGCTCGAAGGGCAGGATCTCGCGGTCGCGCCGCACGCCCTCGCACCCGTCCTGATCGCATTCTTGAACAGCTAACGCTCACCGTCAACACAGGCGAGAAGTACTCCCACATGGGTGCTTCTCGCTACTTCGGCAAGCTGACTCGCGCCCACACAACGGGCATGCCAAGAAACGCGCTGAATCGCTCACCGGCGGCGCGAACGGCGGCAGCTTGAGCATCGGTCAGCGGCGTGAACGGCGCAAGCT
>JAEVZT010000135.1 GCA_023392115.1 Chloroflexota bacterium | reverse complement strand
ATCCCGTATGCCTTCGCCGGACACGGCTTCCAGAGCGACGCCTTCATCCACGACGAACCGTCCGACCTCGACCTGTTCTTCCTGTTCGCGCTCAATGAGTATCTAGCAGCAACCGGCGATTTCGGCTTCCTCGACGAAGACGTGCCGTTCTACTGCCCGTCAGGCGTGCCGACGTTACCCCCCGGCGCGCAGGGGATCACCGTCCTCGATCACGCGCGCGCCGCCGTCTACCACCTAATCCACGCCGTCGGTATAGGGGCGAACGGCTTGATCAAGGTTGGCGACGGCGACTGGTCGGATGGCGTCGTTTTCGACGCGGCGACGCGCTTCGGCGGCATCCGCGCCCTCGGCTGGTTCTTGAATTCGAAGCGCAGCGGCGAGTCGATCCCGAATACGCAGATGGCGCTTTACGTCCTGCCGCTGACTGCCGCCCTGCTCCGTCCATATGACGCTGTGCTGGCAGCAGAGATCGAAGCGTTTGCCGACGGGTTAGAAAGCGCGTTAGCCCGCCAGTGGAACGGCAAATGGTACACGCGCGCCGTCCTGCGCGACGCCGACGACCAGCAGGTCATTGTCGACAACAACCGCATCAACCTTGAATCGCAGCCGTGGGCGCTGATCAGCGGGGCGGCGCGGGCGGACGTCGAAGCTGACCTGATCAAATCGCTGACGACGCTGCTCGACGATCCGTCGCCGAACGGCGCGCCGCTGCTCGAACGCGGCATGATCTGGCCCGCCGTCTCGCAGCTCTTGACGTGGGGTTACACGCGCAGCCGTCCCGATCTGGCGTGGCGGTCGCTGCTGCGCCATACCTTCGCCGCCCACTCAGACGCATTCCCTGAAACGTGGATCAACGTCTGGTCGGGACCCGACGGCGTTCACTGTAAAGAATCTGAACTCGATCCCGGCGGCACGTGGACAAGTCCGGCGACGCCGATGACTGATTTTCCGGTCATGAATATGAACCAGCACGCGATGGCGCTCTTGGCATTGATCCGCGTCTGCGGGATTGAGCCAACCGCCGACGGCTTGCGCATCACGCCACACGTCCCGCGCGATCACTTTGTCCTCGATACCGCCCTGCTCCGGCTGGACGTTGCGCCGGGGCAGGTCGCCGGAGAGTATCGCGCGGTCGCCGACGGCACGATCACGCTCACGATTCGCGTTCCAGAAGCAGCGCAGCAGGTCAGCGTGACGGTTGACGGCGTCAGCGCGACGCCAGAACAACGAACTGCTAATGAAATCGCCTTTCCGTTGGCAATTCGTCACGCGAAAACGAGCGTTTTTGTTGTACGCTGGACTTAGTTAAGTTTCGCTAAATTACAGCCGTGTGTATAATTTAGTAAATCGCTTCACAGGGAGTTCTGCCATGGTCTCAAAAGGGAAATACTTCGTAGTGCTTGTGGCGATCGCCGCGCTCCTGATCGGCGCGCTGCCGGCGTTCGCGCAGGACGCCGTCGCATCGGTCAACACCGGCGCTGTCAACGTGCGCTCCGGTCCGGGCATGCAGTACGGTTCGATCGCCACGCTGCCGTTCGGCTTCGGCGTCAACCTGCTCGCGCGCAATACCGCCGGTAACTGGGTGCAGATCGGGCTGACGAACGGCGTGACCGGCTGGGTGAACGTCAATTACCTGTTCACCAATTACCCGGTGCGTAACCTGCCGATCACCGAAGCGCCCGCCGCGCCGTCTGTCGTCCCGACCGGCACGATCACCGGCTTCGTGACCGCCTCGCTGCGGAACGGTCCCAGCACGGGCAACGCGGTCATCCGTAATGTGCCGCAGGGCACGCCGGTCACGCTGCTCGGGCGCAACTACAATTCGACGTGGGCGCAGGTTCGCCTGTCGGATGGGACGGTTGGCTGGGTTGAAGCGGTTGGCATTACGGGCACGGTGCCGGTTCGCAGCCTCGCGCTCGCCGATGGCAGCGTGTTTGTTCCGGGCGCGCCGTCGGTGCCGCCGACCAGCGGGCAGCCGCAGGGAACGCTGTACACGATTCGTTCCGGCGACACCCTGTGGGCGATCGCGCAGCGTTTCGGCGTCAACATGCACACACTTGCCGCCTATAACCGTATTTACAACTACGACTTGATCTACGCCGGTCAGCAGTTGATCATCCCGTCGTAGCGCCGTTATTTCGAATTGGACAGGGGTTTGGTTTTTCGTTCCAAGCCCCTGTTTTTCTATCCCTGCTGCCCGCGAAGCATGACTTCCGCCGCGTCTAGGGCACTTACCAGTTGATCGAACCGGGCAACGCCCCCGCCCTGCGCCATTGCCGCTTGACCGCCGCCGCGCCCCCCATCAAGCAGGGGCATGACCGCCTTGAGCAGCGTGTTCATGTCCTGTGACAGTTCCTCGCTGCGGGCAAAAATCAGCTGCGACTTTTCTCCGCCGACAGCGCCAAGCAGCACGACCACCGGCGCAGAACGAGTCAGTTTGCCTGCTAATGTCCTCAGTTCACCTACGTCCCGATCCTCAAACGTCATCTTGACTACACGAAGACCATTGATCTCAGGTGTGTCGCGCAGAATCTGCGCCGCCTCGTAGTCGATTAACTGCTGGACGGCGGCTTTCAGACTGCGCTGCGCCGCCTTGAAATCCTCTTGCAGCCGCGCGACCGCCGCCGGGGCTTCGTCCTGCTTGCACGTCAGCGCGGCGGTCAGCTGGTTGGCGAGCGCGTTCTTGTCACGGTAATCGCGCAGCGCCCGCCCGCCGCAGCGGAACTCGACGCGCAGCTTATCGCCCCGCTTCTCCATCCGCAGCACCTTGATCATGCCGATCTCGCCCGTCCGCGCGACGTGCGTCCCGCCGCACGCCGTCATGTCGAAGCCGTCGATGTCGATCACGCGCAGACCGTCGGTGAGCAGATGATCGGGGATTTTGCGGACGCGCACGCCGTCCAAGTCGTCGCGCCCGACAGTTCGCGCCGTCACCGGGCGGTCGGCGAAGATGACGTCGTTGGCGAGGTCTTCGACCCGGCTGACCGCGTCGGCGCTCAAATCCACCTTGTCGAGGTCAATCGTCACGCTGTCCGGGCTGAGGTGAAAGCCAATCGTGTTCGCCCCGGCGACCTCGACGAACGCCTGCGACAGGATATGCTGTCCCGTATGGTGCTGCATGTGATCGAAACGCCGCGCCCAGTCGACGACGCACGTCACGCTATCCGCTGCCAGCTCGCTCGCCAGCACGTGGACGACGGCGGCATCACCCTCGCGCGCGATCACGTCGATCACCGCCGCGCCGTCGATCGTGCCGGTATCGTTCGGCTGCCCACCGCTCGTCGGGTAGAAATACGTCTGGTCAAGCACGACCGCCGGATGACCGCCGACCTGCGTCCGTTCGATCACGCGCGCTGTAAATTCTCTCGTATACGAGTCGTCGTAATAACGCCGCATGAAGCTCCTCACTTCCCACGCTGTAAAGGCTCAATTATCCGCGATTGGCGGGAAATGGTAAGGGGGCGCGGAGGATTGTCAAACCTCACCCCGTGCGACCTGCGGTCGCCCTGCCCCTCTCCATAGGCGAGGGGCAAAAAGCCAGACGCGCGTGTCCCTCTCCACATGGAGAGGGACAGCTTGCGAAGCAAGCAGGGTGAGGTTTCGTTTTACTCGTACCGCAGCACGTTGAGCGGGTTTTCGCCCGACGCGCCCCACGCCGACGCGAGTGCGGCGATCAGCGCGACGAGCACGCACAAGCCCATCAGCAGCAGCGCCGTGCCGACTGGCAGCGCCGATCCGGGGGCGTTGACGCTGGACACGAGGAGTGTCAGCGCGAACAAGCCGATGCCAACGCCGATCAAGCCGCCAATCAAGCCGAGGACGCCGTTTTCGAGCAGGATCATGAACAGCACGCGCTCGCGCTGCAAGCCTACCGACTTCATGACGGCGATCTCGCGCCGCCGCTCCATCGTCGTCAGCGCGACCGAGTTGGCGATCACCACGCCGCCGACGATCAAACCGAGCGCCGCGACCTTCGTCGGGAACGCCGTGTACGTGTTGAGCAGCGTCTGGA
>JAEVZT010000634.1 GCA_023392115.1 Chloroflexota bacterium | reverse complement strand
AAGGAACTGGCGCAGGCGCTGTTTGAGTACATCGTCTACGACCTTGACGCCCGGCGCATCGTCACCTTCAAGCTCAAGCCATGGGCAGAGCGTTTCTTGTGCCTAAGAGCCGAGCTGTACAAAGATGAAATAGAAGAAATCCTACGGGCAGGAAACGGGAACAGGGTCGATTTGGGGAAGGTTGAGGGAGGAAAGACGGACGAGCAGGAGGGAAATAAAAATTCTGTTGAGGCTCAACCCCAACAGAATGATGTGCCCCATACGGGATTCGAACCCGTGTTTTGGCCTTGAGAGGGCCACGTCCTAGGCCTCTAGACGAATGGGACCTACAAAAGCGGATTCTAGCAGACGTCGAGCGGGGAATCAAGTGCTGCTTCTTCGAAGGCCGAAAACGACAAGCCCACACAGGAAGCCGATCCCCCACGAAAGATGAATGGTCGGGAAGACGAGCAGCAGTCGCCACAGCGCAACGTCGGCAGATCGCCCTGACGTCTTGATCGAGAAGAACAAATTAGCCAGACTGTACACGAGAACCAACAGGAACCACAAGGCGCGTCCCACATCACACATGATGGCAGTAACCGCGCCGCAAATCAGCGCGGAGACAAACAAAGGTGCGACGAGTTGACGCATCCGTACCGATCCGGGATGCTTTCGCAGCGTCGCGACCTTCCATTTTCCGTAGCGAAAATACTGACTCGCGAGGGCGCGTAACGTCTGCCGCCCATGGTAGATCGATCGAATCTCCGGCGAAAAGTAGATTCTGTGCCCTGCCCGCCGCAGCCGGTAGTTCAGCTCGTAGTCCTCGTTGATGGCAAAGCGTTCGTCAAACCCACCAAGCTGCTCCAAACATGAACGCCGCCACGCGCCCATGTAAACCGTATCGGTGTACTGCGCGGTCTTGCTGATGTGATACGCGCTTGGCACGGCGAAAGCACATGTGCTTGCAGCGGCGATCGCCTTGCCCATCGGCGTTGTGCCGATTGGGTTCATTGCACCGCCGACATTCTGCGCTTCCGTTCCTTTGAGGAAACGAACGCACTGGCGTACATAATCGTGGGCGATGATCGTGTGCCCATCAACGCGAACGATAATCTCGCCCTTCGCCTGTGCAATAGCGCGGTTCAGTCCTGCAGACTGGACGCGACTGGGATTACAGACGATCTGCACACGATCGGCTTCCGGCAGCGAGCGGATGACTTCTATAGTGTCATCATCACACATACCATCGGCAACGATCACTTCGAGGCAATCCCGTGGATAGTCCTGCACGAGTACGGCGGACAGACTGCGCGCGATGAATGCCTGCTCATTGTGAAGCGGCATCACCACGCTGATAAAGGGAGCGACATTGTTACCTGCTTAACTGCTCAAGCATCTCTTGAGCGAGGCGTTCATCCGGCGCATAATCGACAATGGCGCGGTAGACATTCACCGCACGATCTTCCTGTTGAGCGTCAAGATAAGTTTCAGCGAGGTCATACCACGGCTGCATTGCCCTTGTACCCCGTCCGGGCAGCCGCATCAACGGATCGACGTCGAAGGACGCCGTCCGTCCCTGATACAACACCCCCTCGAAGTTCTGGTTGATGGTGCGTGCCGGCAGCGCGGCGGCACGAAGACGCTGCGTCTCCTCCGGCGATTCGCCCAAGGTGGCGCGCACGGCGTTTGGATACTCGTGTGTCGTGCCGAGAAGCTGCGCCAGATCGAGATCGCGCGCGGCTGATTCCCGATCAAGCTGAAGGCTCGCTCGCGCCCGCGACACGTACAAGTCGCCGCTGCGCGGGCTCAAGTCAATCGCGCGGCTGAAGAATTCATATGCTGTCTGCGGATCATTCGCCACCTCAAGCGCATATTCCCCTTTTGCCCACCATTCCTCAGCATTCGTCGGGGTATCAGGGACGAATTCCGACAGCCGCTCTGGAACGTGGGCGGCGGCGACGCGGAAGCGCCACGACAGCGGCAGATTATCGTCCGCCATATACTGCTCGAGCGCGCGCTGCTGAGGCGGTGTCGACTGCAATGCCTCAGACAGCGGCGGATACGACAGTTGAATCATCGCCGTGAAGTACGCCTGCACGATCGAGTCGTCGGGTGCGAGTGCGTGCGCTTCAGCGATCCGCGCCCAACTTCCGGCGGCGGTGGCATTTCCCGTCTGTATCGCGCGCGCTTGTTCCAGATGCGAAAGTGCGCGTTCGTAATTCCCTTGCCGTTCCTCGAGTCCCGCCAGATTGATCCACCCTACCAACCACGTCGGTTCGAGCTGCAAGGCATGTTCATATTCGCCGATCGCGTCGCTCAGTTCAGCACGTCCCGCCAGCGCGTCTTGCCCGATCAGATACGCGATCTGTAAGTTATACAGGCGCAGGCTTGGATCGAGGTCGGCGGCGACACGGGCGTCAGCCAATCCATCGCCCCCACTGCTGAGGCTGCTGATGAACGCAGACTGTGCACGATCTGCCTGATAAAAGCCGACTGCGTATGCGACGAGCAGCAGCGAAGCAGCAGCCGCCGCCCGGCGATAGCCACGTGCGGGAGCGTTCAAGCGTGACCCGGGCACAGTGACGCAATAGGCGGTCAGCAGAACAATCAGCGACACGATTGAGGTCATCGTAAAGGTATCAAAAAGACTCTGCACCGCAATGCCCGTGAGTGCCGCGAACGCCGCCTCCAGACGCACCGCGTCGACGGTCGAGTCCGCACGGAGCCACCGTCGTCCCCACGCGACGATCACAACGGCAGCACATGTCAGCAGCACAAGCACGCCGATGATGCCGGTTTCAGCAAGTGTATGCAGGACGATGTTATGGGCGGTGCCGAGCCGGTCATCGACGTAAGATGCATCGCGGTACGCCCGCAGTCCACGTCCGAACATGCCAACCCCAACCCCGAGCGCAGGGTGGTCGCGTCCCATTTCCACCGCGCTTCGCCACAAGTCGAAGCGCAGCCGGTCGCCTGTCCAATGTGATGGATCGCGCCCCATGATGAAGACGACAGCAAGTATCGCAAACGCGGCAACGCCGACTGCGATGCCGGTTGCCGCCATGTGCCGGCGGGCGAACTGGCGCAGCCGTTCATTGCGTATCAATCGAAGTGTGAACAGTACGCCGAGCGCCGCGCCGAGCGAGATATAGCCGCCCCGCGATGAAGCGCCAACCAGCACGACCAGCAGGATACCGGCAAGCACCAGCAGAACCCGGCGGTATTCGCGCCGTCGTGACGTAACCGCCCACGCCCCGGCGAGCACAATCAGCGGCGCGACGTAAGCCGACAGCCATGTCGTGACGCCAAGTGGCAGGTAGAGATCGGGCGACGTCAGCGGAATCAGCACGCCGTCATCGAACACGTTCACCCAGCCAATCGATGTTCCCGGCACCAGCCCCCAGCCAAAGTACCACGATCCAAGCTGCGTCAACGCAAGCAGCGCGACCAATGCCGCGAGCATGAACTGCGTTTCCATGACCAGCCGTTGAAGCCCGGTTTGGATGAGATCGACTATCACGAAGAACAGCAGGACGTGCAGCAGGAGAACCCACGTGCTCTCGAGCGAGATGCGCGGGTCGAGGCTGAATGCCGCCGACGCCAACCAGACGGCGACAGCGGCGAACAGCGGTACAGTCAGAGGAGAGTCAGGCAGTCCGCGTCCGTGACGCAAACGCCGGATGAGCCAGTATCCGAAAAGGATCGTTGCCGCTGCATGATGGAAAATGCGGACGGCGAACACGTTGTAGTAATACGGTCCGCCTCCAACCAGTACCAGATAAACCGCGAGGAATGTGAAAAGCAATCGCCGCATGTCACGCCGCTGAAGTGAAACCGGAAAAAGTATCAGCCGCGACCGGCAGCGTTTTCAGCTCCCTGCGCCAGCTGTTGTTGATACCAATCAATCGTGCGCTTCAAGCCCTCGCGGAACGTCGTCGTCGCGCGGAAGCCGAACTCTTCTTCAGCGCGCGTTGTGTCAAGACCGCGCCGGGGCTGTCCATCCGGCTTGCTCGTGTCCCAGCCAATCTCGCCCTGATAGCCGACCATTTCCGCGATCAACTCGGTCAGATCGCGAATACTGATCTCACTGCCCGACCCGATGTTCACAGGCTCAGGCTTATTGTAATGCTCAACTGCCAGCGCGATCCCTTGAGCCGCGTCGTCGACATACAGGAATTCGCGCGTCGCCGAGCCTGTCCCCCACGCCGTCACCTGCCGATCACCGCGCGCTTTCGCCTCGACGAACTTGCGAATGAGTGCGGGTATGACGTGCGATGATTCTGGATCGAAGTTGTCGCCGGGACCATACAGGTTAGTCGGCAGGAGATAGATAGCGTTAAAGCCGTACTGCTGGTGATACGCTTGCCCTTGAACGAGCAGCATTTTCTTTGCCAAGCCGTAAGGCGCGTTCGTCTCTTCGGGATAGCCGTCCCAGAGCGCCGACTCCTGAAATGGGATGGGCGTGTGCTTGGGATAGGCGCAGACAGTCCCAATGGTGACGAACTTCTTCACGCCGCAGCGCCATGCCTCATGCATCAGGTGGGTGCCCATGACGAGGTTGTCATAGAAGAACTCGGCGGGACGGGCGCGGTTAGCGCCGATTCCGCCAACAACCGCCGCCATGTGAATGATGACGTCTGGCTTCGTATCGCGCAGGAGATCGCTGACTGCTGCTTGCTGGCGCAAATCGTACTCGGCACTCCGAGGAACGATGACGTCATTTGCGCCGCGCTCATGCAGTGCCGAAACGACCCGTGACCCAAGAACCCCCGCGCCGCCTGTGACGACAAAGCGGTTCTTTGTCCAGAATGTCACCGTGGACTCTCCGTTCACTGTGGACTACAGGTTTCAATACTAGGTGCTGTTCGCTGCACGATCAAGACCCGCGCCGAAAAGAAAGGGGCATCCAGCCTAGGCTGGATGCCCCTTTCTTTTCGGCGCGGGTCTTGATC
>JAEVZT010000617.1 GCA_023392115.1 Chloroflexota bacterium | reverse complement strand
TCAGGGCTACGCCGACATGGTGGCGGGTGCGTCCGGGCTGCTGACGGGCGAGGGGGCTGAAGGGCGTCCGGTGGTGCTGCTGCGCGGCTTGAATTTCCCGAAGATAGACGGACGCGCGTCACAGCTTCACCGCGCGCCCGAACACGACTTGTACCGGTAAAGGATGGTGCATGGCGCAAAGCGCGCTCCTGCAAACGATCACCAGCCGCCGCTCAATCCGGCGCTACACGCCTGAACCCGTGCCGCGCGAACTTATCGAGGCGGTGCTGACGGCGGCGACGTGGGCGGCGTCGGCGCACAACCGCCAGCCATGGCGTTTCTGCGTCGTCGAAGAACCGGGGTGCAAGCAGGTGCTCGCTCAGGCGATGGGCGACCGCTTGCGCCGCGACCGGACGGCGGACGGCGATTCGTTGGATGCGATCGAAGCGGATGTGAGGCGCTCGCAAAGCCGGATTACGTCTGCGCCGGTGTTGATCATCCTCTGCCTGTCGATGGCAGACATGGACAGCTATCCCGACGCGCGCCGGAACGAGAAGGAACTGCTGATGGCAGTGCAGAGCGCGGCGATGGCAGGGCAAAACCTGCTGCTGGCGGCGCACGATCTCGGCTTGGGCGCGTGCTGGATGTGCGCGCCGCTGTTCTGTCCCGATGTGGTGCGCCAAGCGCTTAATCTGCCGGACGACTGGCAGCCACAGGCGCTGATTGCACTTGGCTACCCGGCGGAAACGCGCGAGAAGACGCGCCACCCCCTTGAAATGAGCGTGCTGTGGCGCTAAACGGACTCCCGAATGTTGTCGTCCTCGTCGGCGGGGTCGGCGGGGCGAAGCTGGCGCACGGCTTGGCGCAGGTTCTGCCGCCCGACAAGCTGACGGTGATCGTCAACACAGGCGATGACATGTGGTATTACGGCTTGCGTATTTGCCCAGACCTCGACACGGTGATGTATACGCTTGCCGGCGTTGTCGACAAGGCGAAGGGCTGGGGGCTGAGCGACGACACGACGCGGATGCTCGATGGGCTGCGGCGCTACGGCGAAGAAGCGTGGTTCGGGCTTGGCGATCAGGATGTGGCGACACATCTGCTGCGGACACAGGCACTGCGGGCGGGCGAGACGCTGACGCAGGTAACGGCGCGGCTAAGTCGGGCGCTTGGCGTTCAGACGCGCGTCGTGCCGATGACTGATGCGCAGGTGGCGACGCTTGTCGACACGGCTGAATACGGCGAGATCGAGTTTCAGGAATACTTCGTCCGCTACCGCTGGCAGCCAACCGTGCGCGCGATCCGGTTTGCCGGAATCGAAACGGCGTCGGTGAGCGAGACGGTTAGGCTGGCGCTAGAACGTGCCGACGTTATCTTGATTGGTCCGTCAAATCCGTGGTTGTCCATTCTGCCGATCTTGTCAGTGCCGGGAATGCGCGATCTGCTGATGTCTCGCACCGTCCCGCGCATCGCCGTCAGCCCGATCGTCGAGGGCAGAGCGATCAAGGGTCCAGCGGCGAAAATTATGGCAGAATTAGGGTATACCGTGTCGGCGCGGACGGTCGTCGAATTTTATGGCGATCTGTTGACAGGATTTGTCTACGACAAGCGCGACGCCGATTTACACATAGAAGAGCTGCCGACCGCGATGTTTGATACGGTGATGCATGTGGAAGCGGATCGGATGCTGCTGGCGCGCGAGATTATTGACTGGACATTGGGGAAGACAACATGAGCATCTGGGCGATTATCCCGGTCAAGCCGCTGGGGCGGGCGAAAAGCCGGCTCGCCGCCGTCCTCTCGCCGGAGCAGCGGGAGCAGCTTGCCGAATCGTTATTCCGGCGCGTGGTCACGGTTGTAAAATCCGTGCCGCAGGTCGCCGGGACATTGGTCATCAGCCGGGACACGCGCGTCCTGTCGATCGCGCGCGATCTGGGCGTGAACACGGTGCAGGAAAGCGGCGCGCCGGAACTGAACAACGCGCTCATGCGCGCGACACAGGTGGTGCGCGGGTGGCGCGGGCAAGCCGTCCTAATCCTGCCCGCCGATCTACCCTTGATCGCGGCGGAAGACGTTGTCAATATGATCGCGCTGGGAATGGAAGACCAGTCGGTCGTCATCGCCACCGATCAGCATGATGACGGCACGAACGCGATGCTGATACGCCCGCCGGGGTTGATCCCGTATGCCTACGGCGTTGGCAGCTTTCAGCGGCACGTTGACATGGCGCGCGAGATCGGCGCGCATGTGACCGTTTTCCGGTCGGAACGACTGGCGCTCGATATCGACGTGCCGGCGGATTTAGAGGATTATTATCGATTGACCGGCGTTGAGCGGGGTCAGATGACCGTGCCGATCTCGCCGGAAAGTATTTAATTGATTTTCTGAGGATGGAGAAACATGGCAGATCGCGTAGCACTTTACTTACAGGATGCCCACCCACTACAGGAAGCGATCAAGTACGTGCAGTACGCCGAAGCGCATGGCTTCGAGGCGGTGTGGCAGGCGGAGAGCCGGCTCGTGCGGGACGCGATCGTGCCAATGGCGGCATTCGCGGCGACCACCTCGCGCATCAAGATTGGCTCGGGCGTGATCAACAACTGGACGCGCAACGCCGCCGTGATCGCGGCGACATTCCTGACGCTTGACGACCTCGCGCAAGACCGGATCATCTGCGGCATCGGCGCGTGGTGGGATCCGCTGGCGCAGAAGGTCGGCATCAACCGCACAAAGCCGCTGTTGGCGATGCGTGAAGTCGTAACGGTCGTCCGCGACCTGCTGGCGCGCAAGCGCGTCACGTATCACGGCGAATTCGTCCACCTGACCGACGTCGAACTCGACGTGGTACACGGGCGCAAAGAGCCGCGCAACGTGCCGATCTACATCGGCGCGACGGGTCCACAAATGATGGCGTTGACCGGCGAAATTGCCGACGGCGCGGTGCTGAATTATCTTGTGTCGCCGAAATACAACGAGGGCGCGCTCGAGCAGTTGGAGATCGGCGCGAAGAAGGCGGGGCGCAGCCTCGATGACATTGATCGCCCGCAGCTTGTCGTCTGCTCGGTGGACACGGATCGCAAAAAGGCGCTCGACGGAGCCCGCAAGCTGGTGACGCAGTATCTCGGGCAGCAGCCGCACATCATGAAAGCCAGCGGCGTGAGTCAGGAACTGCTCGACGAGATCGCGCAGGTGTTGACGTGGCCCGCGACCGAGGAACAGATTGAGGAAGCGATGCGCCTCGTGCCTGACGACGTCGTGCAGATGATCACCGCGTCGGGCACGCCGGATGAGGTCAGGGCGAAGGTGCGCGAATACGTCGCTTACGGCGCGACCTGCCCGATCCTCTATCCGCTTGGCGAGGACGTGCGCCTGATGATCGACACGTTTGCTGATGGGTATTCAAGTTAACGACGATGCGCCAATGAGCATGCAGACGAGCGTCTCGCCGAGACGCTCGCTTTTTACCCCGGCATTGTGCCTGCTGCTGGCGGCGCTGGTGTTCGCCGCATACGCGAGCACGAGCACCAGCGTTGGCAGCGGCGCGCCGATCATGCCGCTGGATGACGCTTACATCCATTTCCAGTACGCCCACAGCATCGCCAGCGGACAGCCCTACGCCTACAATCCCGGTTTGCCGCCGACTTCCGGCGCGACGAGCTTCCTCTATCCGTACCTGCTAGCGGTTGGTGATGTAATCGGTTTGCGCGGGCTGAACCTCGGTTACTGGGCGATGGGGCTCGGCGCGCTGGCGCTGGCGGCATCGACGTGGCTGGTCATCCAGATCGCCGCGCTGTATTCCCCGCACTGGCTGGGGATCGCGGCGGGCGCGATTTTCGCGCTGTCGGGCGAGATGAGCTGGCATTTCATGAGCGGCATGGAGACAGGAATCGTCGTCATGTTCGCCCTGCTGACACTGGACGCCGTCCTGCGCCGCGACCTGCGGCTGACGGTCATCGGCGCGACGCTGCTGACTCTGATCCGACCAGAAGGCGGGATGCTGGCGCTGATCGCCGCCGCCGTCTTCGTGCTCCAATCCATGCGCGATGTGCCGGAGCGCGGTCGGTTCGGGCTGCCGCCGGTTCGCCTCTGGCGGCGCGAATGGCTGCTGCTGTTGATCCCGGTGCTCGCGCTTGGCGCCCAGCCTGTTGTCAACCTGCTGATGACCGGGACGGCTGTCGCCTCGGGGAACGCGGCGAAATCACTGTTCGGCATGATCCCGGCGGATATGGGGGTGATCATCGGGCGCGTGTGGGACAACTTCGTGCGCATGTGGCTCGAATTCACAGGGCTGCGCGCCGCGCGTGAGGCGGGTTATTTTGCGCCGTTGCTGTTCATGCCCGCGGCGCTCGGCTTGATAGCACTGATTGTCAGGCACAAGCGTCCGCTCGTCGGGCTGCTGCTGATCGGCTGGCTGATCGGCGCGACGCTGGCGATCGCCACGCTCGACACGGCGTTCTGGCACTTCAAACGCTATCAGATGCCGCTGATGGCGTTGTTTTTCCCGCTGGCGGGGTGGGGCATCGCGTGGCTGATGGCGCTGCGCCCGAGCTTCAGGGCGGCGATCGGCGCGGCGGCTGTGGTGGTCGCGGCTGTACTGCTCGTGCCTTCGAGTTTGACGTTTCTCGCTCACTATCAGCTGAACGCCGGTTACGTTGTCGCGCAACCGCTGCAAATGGCGCGCTGGTTGGCTGAAAACACCGATCCCGATGCGGTGGTCGCCGTCCATGATGTCGGCATGATGCGCTATCTCGGCGGGCGGACGACGATCGATATGGTTGGTTTGACGACGCCCGGCGCGGCGGAGAGCTGGCGCAACGGTCCCGGCGCGGTTGGCGAATTTCTCGAACGGACGCGACCCGACCTAATCGCCTCGTATGGCGAGGGACACGGGCTTGGCTTGGGCTACCTTCAGGCAACGGATTTGTACGCCGAGTCGCTGGCGAGCTATACCGTTGAACTTGACGAAAGCGCCAACGTCGCCCTCGCCGCTGAAACGCAGGGCATTTACCGCCCCGACTGGACGAACGCCGAGCGGGCGGCGAACGTCGTGCTGATCCCATTCGTCACGCGCTACCTCGCAGGCATGGCACTTGTGGATTCGGTTGATGTTGCAGATGTGGCGAGCGAACGGGCGCATGAATACGCTTGGGCGAACAGCCGTCAGGCGGGCGGATTCCCGTCGGAGTACAATCAGTTCGATGTGGTCGGCTGCTGGTGGGACGCCTGCACGCTGATGGACGGCGGGCGGCGGATCAACGGCGAAGAGTCGTTCACGCTGCATACGCACCCCGGCGAGGACGTGATCCTGATCACGAGACTGCATCCGGCGGACGCGGGAACATTTGATGTGTATGCCAACGGTGAATTCGTCTCTACCCGCGTCATTCCGGCGCTGCCCGGCGGGTGGCTCGAAGTGCCGACGCTGATCCCGTCGGCGCTGGTGACGGACGCGATTGAAATCCGCGTTGTGGTCAACGTCAACGGCGATTACCAGCCTTACATGCACTGGGCGTATCAAGGACAGTACCAGCCCGCCGTGAACGAGGGCGAGCCGTACGCGGCGTTTCAAGATGGTGCGATCGAACTGCATGATCCGGCGATCAGCACATTTGACGAAGAATCAGGTGGGCGCACTCTCGAAGCGTCATGGTTCTGGCAGACTTACGGAAGCGCGCGGGGCGATTACAAGATCTTCGCTCACCTCCTCGACGCTGATGATGCGATCGTCGCGCAGGCGGACGTGCGCCCCGGTCTGGGCGCGCTGCCGCCCGGAAATTGGATACCCGGTCTATTTCGTGAGACAATAAGAATCGATATAGTCAACGTTTCAGCGGGACAATACCGGCTGATGGTCGGGCTATACGATCCGGTTACCTTCGAGAACCTGATGCCGACCGCCGGTGATGCCTTCGGTCGGTTGTTGATTGGCGAGATAGAGGTCGAGTGATCGATGGATGACACACAGGCGGTCTACGAAGCCGTCCTAGAAGCGCAGCGGAAGGGTGAGCCTGCCGCGCTGGCAACGGTGATCGCGGTGCAGGGGTCAGTGCCGCGACACGAGGGCAGCAAAATGCTCGTCCGCGCCGATGGCTCGTTCGTCGGGACGGTTGGCGGCGGCGCCATGGAGTCGAAGGTCATCGCCGAGGCGCTCGAGGCTCTCAAATCCGGGGGGACGCGGCGCGTGAGCTACGAACTCAATGACTTGTCGGCTGGCGATCCCGGCGTGTGCGGAGGGACTGTCGAGTTGTTTGTCGAGCCAGTTGCCGTCGCACCGCCCCTTCTGGTGATCGGCATCGGGCATGTTGGAAAGGCGCTGGCGGAACTCGGCAAATGGGCGGGGATGCGCGTTGTCATCGCGGATGACCGTCCCGAATTCTGCTCGCCCGATTACCTGCCGGGGATGGACGGCTATGTTATATGCAAGCCGGGCGAAATCGCCCAGCACACGGGCATTCACAGCCAGACGTATATCGCCGCCGTGACAAGGGGGCTGCCGGTCGATGTCAATCTGATCCCGCCGCTTCTGGCGACGGAAGCGCCGTACATCGGTGTCATCGGCAGCCGCCGGCGCTGGGCGCTGACCGTCAAGGCGCTGCAAGAGCAGGGCGGGTTGTCGGACGCGCAGCTCGCCCGCGTTCATGCGCCGATCGGGCTGGAACTGAACGCCGAAACGCCGAAGGAGATCGCCATCAGCATCCTTGCCGAAATCATCATGAGACGGCGCGGCGGCACGGGCGAGCCGATGCGGTGGGGGGGCGCGGTCGCCGAGGCAGAATCGTCGCCGTGAGTCAAAGCGGGTTGCGAGTTGTTGTCGTGGGTAACGGGTACGGAACGTGAAGATATTGTGTGTCAGCGATACCGTCATGCCGCAAATGGAGACCGCAGCGCATTTGCGGCGGCGCTATCATGACGTCGATTTGCTGCTGAGCTGCGGCGACATGCCCGCCGCCTATCTTGAGTACATCACGTCCGTCCTGAATGTTCCACTGTTCTACGTTCGCGGCAATCACGATACAGGCTATACGGATCGCCCGCCGGGGGGTGAAAACCTCCATCGCCGGCTGCGAACATATAAAGGCGTCAGCTTCTATGGCATCGAGGGGTCGCTGCGCTACAACAACAGCCCGATCCAGTACTCTGAGACGGATATGCGGGCGATGATTCTCAAGAGCAGCCTGTCGCTTCTGACGCGGAAAATGAAGTATGGGCGCGGAGTCGACGTGTTCGTCACTCACGCGCCGGCAAAGGGGATCCACGATCTCGACGATCTGCCGCATCAGGGCATCAAAGCGTTCCTATGGTTCATGGATGTCTACAAGCCGCGTTACATGGTTCACGGGCACGTCCATACATGGGACAGGCGGACAACCGTTATCACCCAGTATGGCGAAACCTGCGTGATGAACATCAACCCCGTGACGCTGCTTGAAATCGAGCCGGAAGGATGAACTTCTGAAGGCTCAAAGCATTGTACGATTGGACTGCTGCCGAAACAGGTGATAACCCATGTGGAGCCATTACTACACCGTAACCTCAGTCGGAGAAGCGCTTGAACTGCTCGCGCAGCACCGCGAGCGAGCGCGCATCGTCGCCGGAGGGACGGACTTGCTAATCGAACTGGAGCGCGGTCTGCGCCCCGGCGTCGATATCCTGATCGACATTACCCGCGTGCCGGAACTCGACACAATCGCCCTGCACGGCGATGAGATTCGCATCGGCTGTCTGGTGACTCATAACCGCGTCGTCGCCAGCGATTTGATTGTCCGGCGGGCGCTGCCGCTGGCACAAGCCTGCTGGGAAGTCGGCGCGCCGCAGATCCGCAACCGGGCGACCGTCGCCGGCAACGTCGTCACCGGCTCACCGGCGAACGATACGATCACACCGCTGTGGGCGCTCGACGCCTACGTGATCCTGAACTCGCTCGAAGGCGAGCGGACAGTGCCGCTGTCGCAGTTTTACACCGGCGTGCGCCGGACGGTGATGCGCCCTGACGAACTGCTGACCGGAATCGCGTTTCCGGCGCTGTCGGAGCGCGAACGCGGCATCTTCCTCAAACTGGGACTGCGGCGCGCGCAGGCGATTTCGGTTGTCAACGCGGCGACGATCGTGTCATTCGACGGCGAGATAGTGACGCGGGCGGCGATTACGCTCGGGAGCGTCGCGCCGACGATCTTCCGCGCAGTCACCGCCGAAGAATCGCTCGTCGGGCGAGCGCTGACGGCAGAGACGATCGCCGAAGCTGCTCGCTTAGCCGCAAGCGCTTCGACACCGATCGACGACATCCGCGGGACGGCTTCGTACCGTGCCGAAATGGTGCGCGTGCTGGTGGCGCGCGGGCTCCAGGCGCTGGCGGCGAACGCCCAGAGTGAACGCTACCCGCACGACCCGGCGATGCTGTGGGGCACAGGTCATGGAGAAGATCGCGATGCGCCAGCACAGGCGTTTGATCACCACGATGGTGAGCCGATCGTGACGACGATCAACGGTCAGCCGTTCACGTCGATGACCGGACAGGACAAGACGCTGCTGCGCTTCTTGCGCGAAGACGCGCAGCTTCCCGGCACGAAAGAAGGCTGCGCTGAAGGCGAGTGCGGCGCGTGTACAGTTTTCCTCGACGGCGCGGCGGTCATGGCGTGTATGGTTCCCGCGCCGCGCGCGCACGGCGCGGAAATCGTCACGATTGTGGGACTTCGGACGGACGGCGTGCTGCACCCGATCCAGCTGACGTTCATCGAGCAGGGAGCGGTTCAGTGC
>JAEVZT010000609.1 GCA_023392115.1 Chloroflexota bacterium | reverse complement strand
GCGGCGGCAACCAGCAGAAGGTCGTGTTCGCGCGCGCGCTGGCGCGACCACCGCGTGTCCTGCTCCTCGATGAACCGACACGCGGCGTCGACGTCGGCGCGAAAGCCGACATCTACACGCTGATCCGCGAGATCAGCGCGACCGGGGCAGGCGTCGTTATGGTGTCGTCTGACCTGCCCGAACTCCTTGGCATGACCGATCGCGTTCTGGTGATGCGCGCCGGTCGTCCTGAAACGATCGTGCCGTGTTACGGGCTGACGCAAGAAGGACTATTGGGGCTTTGCTACGGGGAAATGACGCATGTCAGCTCAAGAGATCGTGACTAACCGCCGTCCAGTGGCATGGGGTCAGTTTCTACGCTCGTTCGGGACGCTGATCGGCTTCCTGATCATCGTCGTCTTCTTCTGGTCGCAGCGTCCGGCGACGTTCATGAGCGTGCGCAACCTGCTCAACATCACGCAGCAGGTGAGCATCCTCGGCGTCGTCGCTTTCACAATGACGATCGTGATGGTGCTGAATGACTTCGACCTGAGCGTTGGCACGATGGCGAGCCTCGCCGGGATCGTCGTCGGGCTGCTGCTCCAGAATGGCGCGGCGCTTGAACTGGTGATCCTCGCGGCGCTGGCGGTCGGCATGATCGGCGGATTGTTCAACGGCATCATGGTCGCATACGTCGGCATTTTGCCGTTCGTGGCGACTCTGGCGACGCTGACGGTTTTCGGCGGCTTCGCTTTCTACCTCAGCGGCGGAAGGACGATATTCGGGCGTGTGTTCCCTGACAGCATGGTCGACTTCGCCAACGGCGGCATACCGCTGCTGACGCTCGACGACCAACTTGTGCGCCTGCCGCACCTGACGGTTATCGCGCTAATCGTGCTGGCGGTCGTCTGGTTCGTCCTCGAGCAGACCGTCTACGGGCGCCGCCTGTACGCCATTGGCGGGAACATGGAAGCGGCGCGGCTGGCTGGCGTGCGCGTGCGGCTGCTGCGTTTGAGCGCCTTCGTCATCACCGGCTTGGGCGCGGCGATCGCCGGGACGATGCTCACGGCGCAATTGGCGACGGCGAACCCGACGCTCGGCGACGGCTTGATGCTGAACGCGATCGCGGCGGTGTTCCTCGGCATGACGATGAGTCAAGAAGGCGAGCCGCACGTCCTCGGTACGCTCGTCGGCGTCCTGCTGATCGGCGTGCTCGCCAACGGCTTCACGCAGATCGGCGTCGACACGTATTTGCAGCGTATCCTGACCGGCGCGATCATCATCGCCTCGGTGACGCTGAGCAGCATATCAAGGCGCAAGCGATGACCGCCAATCGCCTGATCGAAACGCTCCACGCGACCCGCGCGGCGGGGCGAATGGCGCTGTGCGGCTACTTTCTCGCCGGCTACCCGACGCCCGACGCGTTTTTCCACATGGTGCGCGCGGCGCGCAACCTCGACGTGTTCGAGTTTGGCATTCCCGCCGACGATCCGGCGCTCGACGGTCCGGTGATTGCGCAGGCGCACGAAGTCGTCACGCGTAATCGCGGCATTCACGCCGAACCGGCGCTGGCGCTGATCGGCGGCGTGAGCGACCTGCCGCAGCCGAGTTTCGTCATGACCTATTCGGCTGTCGGGCGGACGCTCGACGGCTTTCTGCGCCTGTGCGTCAAGAATGGCGTTCACGGCATCCTCGCGCCGGACATCGACGCTGCCGAAGGGGCGATGGTGGCGACGCGGGCGCGGGCGCTCGGTTTGGCATCGGTCACGCTGCTCGATGCGCGGGCGACCGACGAGCAGGTGCGCTGGAGTGTCGATCACGGCGATCTGATCTACGTCAAGGCGTCGGTCGGCAAGACGGGAGAGGCGATCGAGATCGCCGGCGAGCTGCGCGATCTGCTGGCAAGCATCATTCAACGTGTTCGCGCGCTCAAGCCGGACGCGCTGATCGGCGTCGGCATCGGTTTGCAGAAGCCGGAACAGATCGCGGCGCTGGCGGCGCTCGACCTTGACATGGCGATCGTTGGCACGAAGATCGTCGAGTATGTGCAAAAGGGCGATCAAGCGTTGGTCGCATATATCCAAACACTGCGCGAGGCGACGGCGTACAGATGAGGGTTGAAGCGTGAATGACGGTTCGTTGTGGCTGATTTTCGATATCGGCACGAGCGGCGTTAAGGCGGCGCTGGTCGGCGATGCGGGGAACATCATTAGGTCTGCCACTGTCGGCTACCCGACGCACAGCGCGAGCGGTGGCGTGGTCGAGCAGGATGCGGGCGACTGGTGGCGGGCGGTTGTCGAGTCCACGCGCGCCGTCGCTCCCGATCCGCGGGAGGTGCGGGCGATCGCCGTCACTGGACAGATGCAGGACTTGGTGCTTGCAGATGCTGAAGGCGAGCCGCTGCGCCCGGTCATCCTCTACAGCGACACGCGCGCGCAGGTGGAAGCGGCGGAAGTGATTGAACGGAGTGGACGCGATCGGCTGGGGGCGCTGACGGGCAACGATCAAGGAGCGGACAGCCTGTGGGCAAAGCTGCTGTGGGTGCAGCGCCACGAACCGGCGGCGCTCGACAACGCGGCGTACGTCCTGTTCGGCGCTGCCGATCATGCCGTCTTCAAGCTGACCGGATGCGCGCTGACCGATACCACAACCGCCTCGACGACAGGGTTGCTGCATATTGCCGATCGGCGCTGGCTGGACGCTGATACGCTCGACTCGTTCGGGATTGGGGCTGCGACCGCGAAACTGCCCGATCTCGCGCCGGGAGGGGCGCTGGCGGGGAGACTACTGCCCGAAGCGGCTAACGCGCTTGATCTACGTGCTGGCACTCCCGTCTATCATGCGCCGGGCGATGCCGGGGCGACGACGATCGGCGCGGGCAGCGGCGAGATCGGGCACATCTACGGCTACCTCGGCACGAGCGGATGGGTCGCGTTCAGCGACTCACGCCCCGGATCGCCGGAGCAGGGCGTGTTCACGCTGGCACATCCTCACGCCGATCGCTTTGTGCAGGTCGCGCCGCTGCTGACGGCGGGCGGCAACCTTGCATGGGCGCGCGGCTTGTTCGACGCGCCGGATTTCGAGAGCGTGATCGCCGAAGGGTTGGAGCGCCCGCCGTCGAGCATTCTTTATCTGCCGTATCTCAACGGCGAGCGCGCGCCGTTCACCGATCCGCTGGCGCGGGCGGCGTTCATCGGCATGGGCAGCGGCTGCGAGCGCGCGGATCTGTATCGCGCGGTGCTGGAGGGCGTCGTTTTCGCCTACCGCCACGCGATCGATGCGCTGCTGCCGTCGGGCTGTGAAACGCTCACGCTGACTGGCGGCGGGACGCGCTCAGAACGCTGGTGCCAGTTGTTCGCCGACGTGCTCGGCATCCCGATCGCGTTAGCGGCGGACGCAGAGAACGTTGGCGTGCGCGGGGCGCTGCTGTCGGCGCGGGTAGCAAGCGGGACGGTGTCGACCTACGCGCCGGAAGGCTTCTTCCCCGTGCGGACGACGCTCCAGCCCGATCTTGATGCACATGCGCGCTACTCGCGCAAATACGCGCTCTATCTGCAAGCGTACCCGGCGCTCAAGTCGCTGTTCGCGTCACTGGCGAGCGCAGGATAAGTCCTGCGTTTCATCTAGACTTAAGCTCGATGTGGTATGAATCTGTGGCTTGCAGTGCAGGCAGCAGGTGAACGGAGGGGATAATAAAATGGGACTCCTTGCCCAAGCGACGACGCCGAAGGGCAGTTTGCTGACGATGGACGTGATCAGCGAGACGTTGGTCAGCGGGCTGGCGCAGCGCTTCAGCAACGCGCGCGTGCTGGTGCTGATCCCTGACCACACGCGAACGATTCCACTCGGCATTTTGTTCCGTATGCTGGTGGAAGTCCTCTCCGACACGCAGCAGCTTGACTTCATGGTCGCGCTCGGCACACACCCGCCGCTGAGCGAGGCGTCGCTGCTGAAACTCGTCGGCATTCGACCGGACGAGCGCAGTACGACGTACCGCCACGTTGGACTGCTCAATCACGATTGGGCGAACCCGGACGCCTTACAGCAGATCGGCGTGCTCGAACAGGCGCAGATTCAAGAGATCGCTGGTGACGTGTGGCATCCGTCACTTGGCGGCGACACGCCGATCCGCATCAACCGGGCGATCTTCGACTATGACGCGATCCTGATCGTCGGTCCAACGTTCCCGCACGAGGTCGTCGGATTCAGCGGCGGCGCGAAGTATCTGTTCCCCGGCATTTCCGGCGCGGACATGATCAATACGACACACTGGCTCGGCGCGCTGATGACCGTCCTAAACACGATCGGCATCAAGGATACGCCGGTGCGCGCGATGATTCACGCCGCCGCCGAATACGTGCCGACGCCGGTCACGCTCGTCAGCCTTGTCGTCGTCGGCGGTGGGCTGGCGGGGATGTTCATCGGTGATCTCATACCGGCGTGGGAAGCCGCCGCCGATTTGTCGGCAGAACGACACATCCGCTGGATTGACAAGCCGTATAAGCGCGTCCTGTCACACGCCCCGCCGATGTATGACGAATTGTGGACAGCTGCCAAGGCGATGTACAAACTTGAACCGGCGATCGCCGACGGTGGCGAACTCGTCTTGTACGCGCCGCACCTCGACACGATCAGCGAAGTGCATGGCAAGTACATCGCGGAAGCGGGCTATCACGTCCGCGACTACTTCCTCAAGCAGTGGGATCGCTTTAAGCACCTGCCGCTGGGCGTGCTGGCGCATGGCACGCATGTGCGCGGCAGCGGCACGTATGAGGACGGCATCGAACGGGCGCGGATTGACGTGACGCTGGCGACGCGCATCCCGCGCGATCTGTGCGAACAACTGGGACTTGGCTACCTTGACCCGGACTCGATCAATCCCGACGAATGGAAGGAACGCGAAAGCGAAGGCATCCTCTACGTGCCGAAAGCCGGAGAAATCCTATATCGCCTGCGCGCCTAATTACACCTCCATGCGCCGGTTTTCGTCTGCGGATGCCTGCTCGTCGATGTCGTCGCGGTAA
Source organism: Chloroflexota bacterium (assembly GCA_023392115.1). Classification (GTDB taxonomy): domain Bacteria; phylum Chloroflexota; class Anaerolineae; order Aggregatilineales; family Phototrophicaceae; genus Flexifilum. The sequence continues at coordinate 4,132 of JAEVZT010000609.1, read as the reverse complement.
TGCAGCGGCGCGAGGTCATCGACCCACGTCTCTTTTGCCATGCGGACGCGGGCGACATGTGCCGCGTGGGCAAGTACCTGCGCCCCGACTGGCACGGTCAGTAGATAAATCAGCAGCAGGGCGATCAGCCGGATCGACAGGAGCGAGTCGGCGAAGAACAGCGCCACGCCGATCATGATGCAGCCGATCCCAAACGAACTTGACTTGGTCGCCGCATGCATACGCAGGAAGACATCGCGAAAACGCAGCATCCCGACCGAACTGAGAAACATGGCGACCGAGCCGAGCAGCAGAAAAAAGGCGACGAGGATGTCGGTGAAGTTCATGTTATGGTTCCTCTCGCTCGCCGTTCGTCTTGCCTAAGGCGGTGCGCTCGATGTAAATGCCGATCACCGTCACGCTGATAAACCCGGCAATCGCGGTCACGATCACCAGATCGATCAGCGTTGATTGTTCGCTGATGATGCTGTAGAGCATGATCAGCGCGATGACGTGCAGCGTGACAAGATCGCCGGCGATCGCGCGGTCGGCGATGCTCGGTCCACGCAGCAGGCGCAAGATCACCAGCGCCAGCGAAGCGAGCAGAATCACGGTGACGATGTTAAGGACGATCGTCATCGAAGCACCTCCAGCAGACGCCGCTCCAATCCGTCCTTGATCTTCTGGCGCGTTGCATCCGGGTCGGGCACGTCGATGATGTGAATGTACATCACCGTCCTGTCGTGCGAGTAGTCCACGGCGAGCGTCCCCGGCGTGAAAATTAGCAAGTTGTTCAAGAGCAGGATTTCGAGGATCGTCTTTGCCTCAAGCGGAAAGGCGATGATCCCCGGCTTGAGCGTCGATTGGTCGCGCATCAGCGCGCGCACCACGTCGAGCGTCGACGAGATCAATTCGCCGATGTAGTAGATGATGAACATGATGGTTTTCGGCATCCGCGTCACGTAGCGCACCGCCTCGTAGCCGATCCAGTTGCGCGCAAGCCAGATCAGCGCGTAGCCGATGATGAACCCGCCGACGAGATCGACCGGGCGGAACAGGTTGAGCGACGCCCACAGCAGCGCGAGCAGCAGGTTGATCAGAAACAGTATCATTCGCCCTCTCCGTCATTCATCAACACGGTGTCAATGTAGGTGGCTGGCGAGGTGATGCCCTCGGCGATGTGGCGCGAGAGCTGGGTAACCGGTTCGACAAGCACGCCGATCAAGACGACGAGCGCGGCGAGCAGCGCCGTCGACCCCATCATCCAGCGCATCCTGAATGGCGACACGGGCTGTTGGATTTCCGGCGGCTTCTTCCAGAACACCTCGTTCCAGATTTTGATCATCGAGTAGAACGTGAGCAGGCTGACGACGAGCGCGACGGCGACGATGCCGTATTGACCGGCTTCCACGCCGGCGCGCAGGAGCAGGTACTTCGCCCAGAAGCCAGACAGGGGTGGCGTTCCGGCGAGCCCCAACGCCGCCAGCAGGAAGATTAGCGCCAGCCGGGGATGTGTCTGCTGCAAGCCGCCGAGTTTCTTCAGCTCATACGTGCCTTCAATCGCGTTGGCGATGCCGCTGACCATAAACAATGCCGTCTTGGCGAGGATGACGTGAAACATGAAGAACACCGACGCCGTCATCGACTCGACGGTGAACAGCGCCAACCCCATCAAGAGATAACCAATCTGGCTGATGATGTGAAACGACAGCAGGCGGCGAAAATCGTTCTGGGCGATCGCGCCGAGCACGCCGACGATCATCGTCAGCGCCGCCAGCACCAGCAGCAGCGGTTGGAAGAAGGCGACATCCTGCGGGAACATCATCGCGAGTACGCGCCACATCGCGTAGATGCCGATCTTGGTCAGCAAGCCGCCAAACAGTGCCGTCAGCGCGACTGGCGGCGTATGGTAGGACGCGGGCAGCCAGAAGAACAGCGGGAAGATCGCCCCTTTGATGCCGAAGACGATTAGGAACAGCCCGGCGAGGACAGTCGTCAAACCGGGCGACGGCTGACCCGCCAGCCGCTCGGCGAGCTGCGCCATGTTGAGTGTCCCGGCGGCGGCATACGTCAGCCCCGCGGCAGCGAGAAAGACCGTCGAGCTAATCAGGTTGAGCGTGACGTACTTCAGCCCGCCTTCGATCTGCCCGCGCTCGCCGCCGAGCGTCAGCAGGACGAATGACGACATGAGCATCACTTCAAACGCCACGTAAAGCGTGAACAGGTCGCCCGTCAGGAAGGCGAAGTTGATGCCCATGACGAGAAAGCCGGTCAGCGGGAAGAAGGCGAAACGCTCGCGGTTCGCGTCAATCGTCACTGTCGCGTAAATGCCGATGGCGAACGAGACGACCGCCGTGATCGACAGCATGAACGCGCTGAGCGAGTCGACAACCAGCGAAATGCCAAACGGCGCGGGATGTCCGCCGACCTGCGTCACTAGTACGGTTTCGCCCTGCGTGCTGTACAGCAGCCACAGGCAGAAGAGCATGTTGGCGAACGTTCCGATCAAGAACGCGCGCCGCCGGAAGGCGCGCCGCCGGATCAGCGAGCTCAGACCGATGAGCAAGGGAATCAGCAGCGGCAGGATAACCCAGTTTTGCATTAAGACTCCTGTCCTTCCAAGTCTTCAACGTCGACGAGGTCGTCGCTTTCCGCGACCTGATTGGCGCGGTATGCCAGCGCCAGCGTGAATGCCAGCACGCCGAAGCTGATGACGATCGATGTCAGAATGAGCGCCTGCGGTATCGGGTCTGCCATTTCCTCTACGGGCGTCACATCGATGATCGGCGCGCCGCGTCGGCTCAGGTCGCCCATGGCGAATAGGAGCAGGTTGACGCCGTAAGTCAGCAGCGCCAGCCCGATCACGAGCCGCAGCAGGGCGCGGCGAAGCATCAGGTAAACGCCACAGGCGAAAATCACGCCGATGGCGAGCGCAAACATGAGCAGCATCAGCCTTCCCTTTCTCCTTCTTCCGCCATGTAGATGACGATCGTCGACACCATGCCGAACACTGCCAGATAGACGCCGATGTCGAACAGCAGCGGCGTCCCGATTTCCAGTCTGCCGATGCCGCGGATGAACGGCTTCCACCAGTAAGCGTCCTGAAATGCGCCGCCGAGCACCAGCCCGATCAGTCCGGCGATCAGGGCAAGGAACACGCCTGCCATCATCGCTCGCGTGGTGTCGATGCGCAGGCGCTCGCGGACTTCATAAGCGCCATATGCCAGTGTCAGCAGGATGATGCCGCTCGAAGCGACCAGCCCACCGATGAATCCGCCGCCCGGCTGATTGTGCCCGCGCAGGAGCAGGAACAGCGAAAACATGAGCAGGATTGGCATCATCACGCGGGCGACGAGCTTGAGCAAACCCGACTCGCTCATAATCTTTCTCCTTCCCTGAAGTCTTCCTTACCTTCCGCCGCGCGGATGTCCTGTGCAAGCTGTTCCGCCGGGTCAGGTTCGATGTAGCGACCACGCGGCTGACCGTGCGGTCGCAGGCGCAGCAGCGCCAGCACGCCGATCGCGGCGATCACGAGGACGGCGATTTCGCCCTGCGTATCCATGCCACGAAAGTCGACGAGGATGATATTGACGACGTTGTGTCCCTGACCGATCGACTCGGCATTGTCGACGTACCAAGAGCTGATCGATGGCGCGATCGGGTTGGAACCTGTCACCAGCACCAACAGCGTCATCGTCACGCCGAACGCCCCCGCGACGAACGCATCACGAATGCGCCGGCTGCGCGGCGATCGCACGACGATCGGATCGGGCAGGAAGTGGAAGGCGAGCACGAACAGGACGAGCGAGATAACCTCGATCATCAACTGCGTGAAGGCGACATCGGGCGCGCCGAACAGGGCGAACGTCAGCGAAACGAGCGCGCCTTCGACGCCGAGAATGGCGATCGCGCCGAGGCGGGTCGGGGTTTGAATCACGGCAATCGCGCCGACCATCAGCAGGATGGTGATGATGGCGATTTCCCAGTCAAAGTGTGCCAGCGTCGCATCATTGATCAGATTAACCTGACTGAGCGCCAGCACCGGCAGCGTCAGGAAGACGAACGCCAGCGCCACGATCAGGATGTGATGGCGCAGTCGGTCGCTCTGGACGAGATGCGTCAGACGCGTCGCGCCGTCGGGCAGCGCTTCGAG
>JAEVZT010000599.1 GCA_023392115.1 Chloroflexota bacterium | reverse complement strand
GTGTAGCTGCCTGAGGAATCCTCACCGAGCCAAGCCATATACTCAGGTCCTTGCAGCCCCCAGAAACCGGGCCACCCTTCAGCGGCGCCGTAGCCGTCCAGTGAGGTGATGAAGTCGACTAACAGTTCCATGACTTTTCCTCCTTTGGCGTTGCGGTCATCATTCAGCTAGCACATTCTACTTGCGAAATCTTCCTCTTTACGAAATTCCGCTACAATGTAACCAATAAATATCACATGACAACTAAATACCTTGTAGGGGGAAGCATGTCTCAAGTGCCTTTTGAAAAACAGTGGCTGCAAGACGGTACGATCCTCTGCTACCGGCTGTACAGCACCGGCGCGGCAACCGCCGACGAGTGGTTCAACGACATGATGCAGGCGTATGAAACGTGGAATCCCAACGACCCGATCCGCATCTTGATTGATCTGCGCGACCCGGGCAGCATCCTCAGCCCGGAAGCGATGGTACGCGCGCGCGAACTGTCACACGCTTTCCCCGAAGTCGGCGGGCGTATCGCGCTGCTGGTCGATCCGTCAACCAGTGACCGTAACCTGACGATGTTCCTCGAAAAAGCACTTGAGCTGAACCAGCGCGAGCGCCGTTTGTTCAACAGCGAAGGCGACGCGCTCAGCTGGCTGCGCGACTGAAAGTCACCGCTAGCGTGAACGGGGAGAGCGGCGTTACAATGTCCCCGGTGAGTATCGTGGTGAGATGGCTGCATGCGTAGAGCGATCGTCGTCGGGGTAAGCGTGCTGGTCAGCACGCTTTTTTTGTGGCTGGCGCTGCGCGATGTGCCGCTGGCGCAGGTTATCGACGGCATTCAAGGGGCAGACCTGACGTGGATCGTCGTCAGCATCTTCGGCGTGATCGGCGCGCAGTGGACGCGCACCGTCCGCTGGAAGGGGCTGCTTGACAACCGCATCCCGCTCGGCGACGCCTTTCACATCCTCAATATCACCATGCTGCTGAACCAGATTCCGCTGCGCATGGGCGAAGTCGCGCGCAGCCTGCTGGCGACCCGTTCGGGCGTGCCGCTCGTCACTGCGGCGACGAGCATCGTCGTCGAGCGCCTGATCGACGTGATCGCCGTCGTGCTGCTGCTGGCGTTCTCGCTGAGCCGCCTGCCGGACGCGCCGCCGCTCGTCGGGCAAACGGCAGCCCTGTTCGGCATCGCCGCGGTGATCGGCTTCGTCGCCCTGCTCGCCCTCGCCCGCTACCCCGCCTTCGCACATCGCCTGCTGGCAGGCATCGAAGCCCGCCTGCCGTTCCTCAAGCGCATCAACCTGATCCGCCGCCTCGAAGAAATCCTTGACGGCTTGCGTCCGCTGACGCAGATTCGCCGCGCCGCCCACGCTATCGGCTGGACGGTTATCGCGTGGTCGTTTTCGCTGCTGACGTTTTACGCCCTCGAACGAGCGCTCGACGTGCAAGCCGTCGACCTGCTGCTGGCGTCGATGATCGGCGTGCCGCTGGTGGCGTTCAGCATCGCCATTCCGGTGACGGTCGCCGGGCTGGGTCCGTTTCAGGGCGCTGTCCGCGTGACCGGCGAAGCGGTGGGTATGAGCGCCATCCAGTCAACGGCGCTCGGCTTCATCTTTCACGGAATTACCGTCTTGTGTTATGCCGCCATGGGCGTGATCGGGCTGCTAGCGCAGGGTGTTTCCCTGCGTTCGGTGCTGTCAACGCCACAGGAACAACCTTAGGAGACTCTACGATGCCCTACGTCGATCTTGAAACCGGCGCGCGTTTTCATTACGAGGATTTGGGAAGCGGCGAACCATTGATCGCCATCCACGGGCGCTTCGGCACGGCGCGCGTCGATCTCGGTCAGGTCATCGACTGGCTAAGCGAGCGCTACCGTGTGCTGGGTCCGTCGCTGCGCGGGTACGGCGAATCGCTGCCCAAGCCGCGCGACTACCCGATCGATTTCTATCACCGCGACGCCCACGATGTGATCGCCTTCATGGACGCGCTCAAGGTCGACCGCGCGCACATCATCGGCTACTCCGCCGGCGGCGAGGTCGCGCTGCTCGCCGCCGGACTCGCGCCGGAACGCTTCCTGTCGGCGGCGGTCTGGGGCGCTGTCGGCTACTTCGGTCCGGCGATGCGTCCCGTCATTCAGGCGAACTACCCGGCGACGTGGATGGACGAGGCGACCAAAGCCCTGCACGGCATCACCAACCCCGACCCGATCGTCCTTCAGTGGGTGCAGGCGCTCAAATACATGGTCGACAGCGGCGGCGATGTCAGCCTGAGCCTCGCGCCTGAAATCCAGTGTCCGGTGCTGCTCATGCTCGGCGAGCGCGACCGCCTCAACCCGATTGAGTACGGGCAGAACTTCATCGACAGGACGCGCGACGGGCAGCTCGTCACCTTCAAAACGAAACACGGCATCCACGACGAGGACTGGGAGTCGTTCAAGCGCGTCCTTGGCGGGTTCCTCGACGGCGCGACTTCCAATTCCTAACCGCCAAAAATTTACGTTCCACGAGATACGTTAAGGACGGGCAGATGCCAAGCTCGTGCTAGGATGTGAATGGCTCGTAAGCTGCCGTTAGCATCATCATGGGCACAACGACGATGACGCTGCGTACCAAGACACTCCTGCTGATCAGCCTGACGCTGGGCAGCCTTGTAATTATCCTCTATGTCGTGCTGCGAGCGATTCTCCTCGACGGTTTTGCGACTCTCGAATCCGGCTTGGTGCTCCAGCACGTCAACACGACCGAAACGCTGATCGACGTTCAAGTCCGCTCGCTGCACCGCGCGATTGAAGACTGGTCAAGCTGGGACGATACCTACTATTTCGCTTCGGGTGAGAACGACTCGTATGAGGACGACAACCTGTACGACGAGGTGTTCGACACCCTGCACATTAATATGATGATGTTCCTCGACACAGCGGGCGAGATCATCAACGCCGATTACTTTGACTCTGAGCCAGTCCCCGACACCGTCGTCGACTCGATATACGCCGCCATCTACCCTCATGCCATGCGCGGGGCGGAAGACGGTCTTCAGGGCATCGTCACGCTGCCTGAAGGCATATTTCTCCTCGCGGGGCGTCCGATCCTTCAGAATGACGGCAGTGGACCATCGCACGGGACATTGATCTGGGCGCGGCGTATGGGAAGCGAGGCTGTAGCCGAATTGACCGAGCAGCTCGGCGTGGAATTCGACATCCAAGCGCTGAATGATCCGGCGCTCGCGGACGACTTCCGCGCCGCCTTCGAACGCTTGAACGCGGGAAGCAGTGTCGCCACCCTGTACGGCGCGAATGCCGTCTACGGTTACAGCGTCATCAACGACCTCGATGGTGAGCCCGCGCTCGTCGTCAAAACCGCGATGTCGCGCGCGCTGTTCAATCAAGGGCAGATCAGCTTGCAGTATTTCGTCGCCGCGCTGGCAGTGGTCGGCGTGGCATTCACGGCGGCGACGCTGCTTTTGCTTGAGCGGCTTGTCCTCTTGCCACTGACACGCATCAGTCAGGGCGTCCGCAGCGTTTCCGACAAGGACGATTTCTCCTTCCGGCTGCCCGCCATGAGCAAAGATGAGCTCGGGCTGCTGGTCGACGCGATCAATCACCTACTCCATACCGTCAACCGCTCGCGAAACGAACTTCAAGCCCTGAACGCCGAACTCGAACAGCGGGTCGAAGAGCGGACAGCCGAGCTTGAGCAGCAGCGGTCGCAGCTTCAGGCGATCATGGACAATATGTCTGACGGCGTCCTCGCCACGCACGACGACCAGATCACGTATATGAACGGGGGAATCACCCGTCTGCTCGGCTATTCGTCCGAAGAACTGACCGGCAGACCCTGCACGGTGCTCTGCGATCCGAAGGGAGCGACCAAGCCCGCCATGCCGGCAGGCGAAACCGTTCAATTCGAAACGTCGATGGTGCGCAGCGATGGAGCAGCGATCACAGTCGTCGTGACGTCGACCCCGCTGCCATCGCCCGGCGCTCGGCTGGTGATCGTGCGTGACGTGACGCAGGAGAAACAGCTCCAGCTGGAGCGCGAGCATTTCTTCGCCCGCGCTTCACACGAACTGCGAACGCCGCTCGCAAATATCCTCACCCGCCTCTATTTGCTCGAAAAGAAGCCCGACGAGCTGCCGACACACCTGACGATCCTCAACGCGATTGCCGGCAGTATGCGCGATCTTGTCAACGATCTGCTCGACCTGTCACGCTTCCAGCAGGGCAAAATCGTCATCGAGCCAGCGGAAACGGGCATTCAGGCGCTTGTCGCCGAAGTCGTCGAAATTCAGCGCCCTGAAGCCGACGTCAAGTCGATCGTCCTGCTGACACGGATGCAGTCGACGCCGCTCTTTGTCAACGGCGACCCGAAACGGCTGCGACAGGTGATTACGAACCTGATCACAAATGCCATTCGCTACACGCCGTCCGGTGGTCAAATCGTCGCCGAAGTCTTCCGCGCCGACGAGCGAAACTGCTCGATCCGCGTGCGCGACAACGGAGTCGGCATCAGCGCCGAACACCTGCCGCGCCTGTTCGATCCGTTTTACCGTGTCAATAGTAACGAAGCGGGCGGCACGGGCTTGGGGCTGCCGATCGTCAAGCAGTTGGTTGAACTACACGGCGGCACGATCAGCGTCGAAAGCATGCCCGGAAAAGGCAGCATCTTCTGCGTGACCCTGCCGCTGCTCGAAACCAGCCACAGC
>JAEVZT010000527.1 GCA_023392115.1 Chloroflexota bacterium | reverse complement strand
TTCGAAGCTGTACTCGTCGTAGGAGTCGCGCTTGCGCTTCTCCATTTCTTCATAGTCCATGTCCATCGGCGGGGCGGCACGCCGGCTGAAGGCACTCACGACCAAGCCGATAACGATAAGCGTCAGCACAATCGTAAAGAAACTGCTGCTCCTACCGCCGAAGATGAACCAGAAGAAGATCAGCGGGAATATCCAGCCAATTCCGCCGCGCGAACCGCGACCGGACGACCATGACCACCATCCCCACATCAGCCTTTCCCTCTCGATTACCTGCGAACGTCATACCTTAAGTATAACAAATCGTCTTGTCGAGAGTTGCCCAGTTATTGGGGGTTAAGCGCGTTCTGCTAGACCCGCGTGACGTAGCTGCCGTCCGCCGTCTTGATGCGAATGACGTCATTCTCGCTGACAAACAGCGGGACGGTGACCTGCAAGCCGCTTTCGGTGATGACCTTCTTGGTTGGATTGTTGGCGGTATCGCCGGCGAACGAAGGTTCGGCTTCGACGACGCGCTGCTCGACGGTCGTCGGCAGTTCATAGCCAATGACCTCGCCGTCGTACATATCGAGTTGAAGCTGCATGTTCTCTTGCAGGTAGAGCAGGTCGTCGCCGAAAACCTCGCGCCGTATCTGCGGCTGCTCGAACGTCTCCAAGTCCATGAAGGTCAGGAACTCGTTGTCGCTGTAGAGATACTGCACATCGTGGTTTTCGATTTCAATGTCTTCGACGCGCTCGCCTGAATTATAGGTGAACTCACGGGTCGCGCCGGTGCGCATGTTGCGAACTGTCACCCGGATGGTGGCGTTGCCACGTCCGGGTTTGTTGTGCAGGTAGTCTAGGACTTTCCAGATTTGACCTTCCTCAAGGAAGGTCGTCCCTTTCCGCAGTTGGTTGACGTCGATCATCGGTTTACCAACCGTTGTTGCGCGAATTCCCGCCAGCCGAGCTGCCCGGCAGCGTATTCAAGAATTCCTGATTGCTGTCGCTCTGGCGCAGTTGGTTGAGAAGCTGTTCGGTCGCGCCCGCCGGACCCAGATCGGGATCTTCCGCCAGATGCCCCCACATGCGGCGCAGCGTGTACACGCGCTGGAGCACGTCGGGACCGAGCAGCAGTTCTTCGCGCCGCGTGGAAGACTGTTCGATGTCGAACGCCGGGAACACGCGCCGTTCCTGAAGCTTGCGGCTCAGGTGGAGTTCCATGTTGCCCGTGCCCTTGAACTCTTCGTAAATCGCGTCGTCCATCTTGCTGCCGGTGTTGACGAGGGTGGTGGCGATGATCGTCAGGCTGCCGCCTTCTTCGACGTTACGCGCCGCGCCGAACAGCCGCTTCGGCGGGTGGATTGCCGACGGGTCAAGACCGCCGGTCAGCGTGCGCCCGCTCGGCGGGACGACGAGGTTATAGGCGCGCGTCAGGCGGGTGATGCTGTCGACCAGCAGGACGACGTGCCGTTCAATTTCGACAAGCCGCTTGGCGCGGTTGAGCGCCATTTCGGCGACGCGGACGTGATGCTGTACCGGGTCGTCAAACGTCGAGGCGATAACTTCGGCATCAACCGAGCGATCCATATCCGTCACTTCTTCGGGACGCTCGCCGATCAGCGCCATCATTAGATGGACATCCGGGTAATTGCGGCTGATGGCGTTGGCGATCTCTTTAAGGACGGTCGTCTTACCGGCTTTCGCTGGCGACACGATCAGACCGCGCTGCCCGCGCCCGATGGGGGCGATCAGGTTCAGCAGTCGGGTTGATAGGATGCGCGAATTGGTTTCAAGGTCAAAGCGTTCAAGGGGGAAAATCGGGGTCAGGTCTTCGAAATTCGGTCGGCTCTTGGCTTCTTCCGGGTTCAAGCCGTTGACCGATTCGACGCGCAGCAGCCCGTAGTATTTCTCCGAATCCTTCGGGGCGCGTACCTGTCCGACGACCATATCGCCGGTGCGCAGGTTGAAGCGCTTAATCTGCGTCTGGCTGACGTAAATGTCTTCCGGTCCGGGCAGGTATTTTTCCGCCCGCAGGAAGCCGATGCCGTCGTCGACGACTTCGAGCACGCCGCCGCGCAGCTTGTAGCCCTGTTTCTCGGCGTGGTCGCGCAGGATGGCGAGCATGAGGTCTTGCTTCTTCATGCGGCTGTAGCCGGAAATGCTCGCGTCGCGGGCGATCTGCCGCAAATCGTCTAGAGTCTTGGGTTCGAGATGTGCTATATCTACCATTGTCTCACCGTGTGGCATGAATCATTTGAGGGTAAAGCGAATGACCTGCGCCACGATCCTTTCTCTGCACGTATACGAAGAACTGAACTGTACTGAGCCGCAGTACCGGCTGTGCGGGATGGCATCAAGGGACGCACTTCGTCCTGAGGTTGGTTTCTCCTGAGTTCTCTTTCACAGTTCAGACCCGGTTTCGGGGCTGACCCTGTTGTCATGTTTAATCGGCATCGCCGCCATCGGCGGTTCGAATGTGATTCAGGTCTTAGGCAGGTTTTGAGAAGAAGGCGCGGTAAAAATCCGTCATTTCCGCAAATATATCATACATTTTTTACGCGGTCAATTTCTTTTTCCTCTCAATTCAGCATTTACTGAGAATTCTTTGCTTTCCCTCATTTCACGCGCGCGCCGGGACGGCTGCGACCGGGATGGGCGCTTATTGTTGCAGCATGCAGGCGTGCGTTACAATCAGATATTGTATCGAAATTCACAGTCTTTTTAGGAAGCGCCATGCGAACCGAAAAGCACAAATATCTGGTCATTCCCGGTCCAGTCGAAGTGCGCCCGGAAATTCTCGATGCCCAAACCCAGTGGATGATCGGGCATCGTTCGGCAGCCTTCGCCGACCTTTTTGCCAGCCTGCAGGAGAAACTGAAGCGGGCGTTCCTGACGCAGAACCGCGTTTTCGTCAGCGGCTCGTCGGGAACGGGCTTGTGGGAAGGCGCGTCGCGCAACTGCATCCGCGACGGCAAGAAAGTGCTGCATCTCATCGGCGGCTCGTTCAGCGAGAAGTGGGCGGATGTCAGCCGCCTGAACGGGAAAGATGTCGACACGCTCGAAGTCGAGTGGGGTTTGGCGCACACGCCGGAGATGGTCGCCGACGCGCTCAAGCGTGAAACCTATGACGCCGTTTGCGTCGTTCACAACGAAACCAGCACCGGCGTCACCAACCCGATCCGCGACATCGCCGCCGTCGTCCGTCCCTACGAGGACACGCTGCTGCTGGTCGACACGGTCAGCGGCTTGTTGGGCGCGGAGTTCCGCACTGACGACTGGGGCGTCGACTTCGCCCTGACGTCGTCGCAGAAGGCGTTCGCGCTGCCGCCGGGGATCGCCTTCGCCGCCGTCAGCGACCGTGTCCTCAAGCGGGCGGCAGAGGTCAAGAATCGCGGCTACTACTTCGACTTCCTCGAACTGGAAGCGCTGCTCAAGAAGAACAACACGCCGTCGACGCCGCCGATCGCGCTGATGTACGCGGCGGACGCGCAGCTGGGGGAAGTGCTGGCGGATGGGCTTGAAAACCGCTGGAACCGTCACCTGCAAATGCGCGAGATGACCCACTCGTGGACGCGCAACCGCGGGCTTGGCTTGTACGCGCAGGAAGGCTACCGCTCGCCGACCGTGACGACCGTCGCCAACACGCGCGGCTTCGACGTCGACGCGATGGCGAAGTTCATGAGCGGCAAGGGTTTCTCGATGGACAAGGGCTACGGCAAGATCAAGGGCAAGACGTTCCGCATCGCGCACATGGGCGACATGCAGCCCGCCATCCTCGAAGAAGTCTTGTCGGGACTCGACGAGTTCCTAGAGACAGTAGACAGTTAACAGGCAACGCCAGACCCCACCCCTCCCCGAATTCAGGGAGGGGAGAAATTCTCTCTCCCCTCTCCCCGCTTGCGTGGGAGAGGGGCAGGG
>JAEVZT010000525.1 GCA_023392115.1 Chloroflexota bacterium | reverse complement strand
GTCTACAACGAAGAGGTGCTGCACGCGCTGTCGATCACGCCCGCGCTGCTCATTCCGGGGCTGAGCGCTGCCGGATTAATCGGCATTTTCCTAGTCATCGGCACGATCGGCAAGTCGGCGCAGTTCCCGCTGCACGTCTGGCTGCCCGACGCGATGGAAGGCCCGACGCCCGTCAGCGCGATGATCCACGCCGCCGCGATGGTTTCGGCGGGCGTTTACGCCATCATCCGCATGTACCCGCTGTTTGAAGCCGGCGGCGACCCACATCACGGCGTGTTCACGCCGCCGCTGCTGCTGATGGCGATTGTCGGCTCGGTGACGGCGATCTTCGCCGCGACGATCGCGGTGACACAGAACGACGTCAAGCGCGTGCTGGCGTACTCGACGATTTCGCAGCTCGGCTTCATGGTCGCCGCCCTCGGCATCGGCGGCTTTATCGCCGCGACCTTCCACCTGATCACACACGCCTTCTTCAAGGCGCTGCTGTTCATGGCGTCGGGCGCGGTCATTCACGGCATGGAACACGGCGAGCATCACGTCCACGCGCACGCACACGCGCATCACGACGATGATGAATACGCCGACACCTTCGACACGGCGCACAGCAGCGCGTCGCAGATTCAGGGTCCGCATGACGTTCACGGCGCAATCCCTGAACCGCGCGGCGAGCAGGAAGCCGGGATGCAGGACGCACACGAGCACGTCGAGATCGATGATCACGGGCACGCCCATCACGCCGCGATCGGCGACGAGGACTCGGAGCAGGGACACGCCGCCTTCGACCCGCAGGACATGCGCAACATGGGCGGTCTGCGCCGGACGATGCCTGTCACCTTCATCACCTTTTTGATCGGCGGTTTGTCGCTGGCGGGTTTCCCGCTCTTGACGGCGGGCTTCTGGTCGAAAGACGAAATTCTGGCGGAAGCGTGGCTCGGCACGACCGAGGGCTTCGGGCCGCACGCGCTGGTCTTCATCCTGCTGGCGCTCGCCGCTTTCCTGACGGCGTTCTACACCATGCGCCAACTCGGCTTGACCTTCTGGGGCGAAGCGCGCACCGAAGAAGCGCGTCACGCCAACTTGGGTCGGGGCGTTGTCAGCGCGACGATGACCTTCCCGTTGATCGTGCTGGCAATATTCGCCCTGTTCGCCGGTTTCGTTGGCGTGCCGTCCGATTTCCCCCTGTTCGGCGCGATCTTCTCGCCGGAACACAACACCTTCCATCACTTCCTCGCGCCGACGCTGCTCCACGAAGCGCCGACCGTCGCCTTCAACGCGTTCCCGGTGCTGGTGTCGTTCGCCGTCGCGCTCGGTGGGTTGGGCTTGGGCTGGCTGATGTACTGGCGCAAGCCGCTGGTGGCGGGCGAAGTCGACCCGCTTGTGAAGATTTTGGGTCCCGTCTACCCGGTGCTCCAGAACAAGTACTACATCGACGAATTGTACTCGATGGTCTTTGTCCGTCCGTCGCAGTGGTTCGCCAAGAACGTCGCCTATGAAGCGATCGATCGCGGCATCATCGACGGTATCCTGCACCTGATCGCCCGCGTCTTCACGTGGATTGGCGATCTGTTCAAGGTGCTCAACCTGTGGCTGATCGACGGTGTTGGCGACGGCGTGCCGGAATTGATCGCCAAGTTCGGCGTGTACTTCCGCCGCATCCAGTCGGGGCGCGTGCAGCAGTACATGCTCCTGATTGCCATCGCGGCGCTGTTGATCGCAGCGGTTTTCGCCCTCTCGACGGGCGTTCTGGCTGCCCCTTGAGGGAGTGTGACGCGCTATGACGATATACAGCTTTGATGTCCTCTCGTTCTTAGTATTCGCGCCGGCGGTCGTGGCGCTGCTGCTGCTGTTTATCCCTTCCGAACAGAAGGCGATCGCGCGGATTGTCGCGCTCGTCGGCTCGGCGGCGATCGGCGGCGTGTCGGCGGCGGTGTTCTTCGCCTACAACACGGCTGTACCCGGCTATCAGATGGTCTTGCAGACCGAGTGGTTTGAACTGCTCGGCGCGTCGTGGCACGTCGGCATCGACGGAGTCAGCGCGGCGATGGTGCTCCTCACCGGGCTGCTGACGCCGCTGGCAGTCCTGATCAGTTGGGAAGTCGAGGATCGCGTCAACATGCACATGGCGCTGATCCTCTTTTTTGAGACCGGTCTGTTCGGCGTCTTCGTGGCGCTCGACTTGATGGTCTTCTTCCTGTTCTACGAACTGACGCTCGTGCCGATGTTCTTCATCATCGACCAGTGGGGCGGACCGAACCGCAAGTACGCGTCGACCAAGTTCTTCATCTACTCGCTCGGCGGCTCGCTCGGCATGCTGCTGGCGACGCAGTTGATCGGCATTACGGCGGGGACGTTCGACATCCAGACACTGACGCAGACGTGGGCGAACTTCAATCCCGAAGGCGGTGTCTTCCTCGGCGCTGACATCAACACGGTCAAGGGGCTGGCGTTCCTCGGCTTCTTCATCGCCTTCTGTATCAAAGTGCCGGTCTGGCCCTTCCATACGTGGCTGCCCGACGCGCACTCGGAAGCGCCGACGGCGGGGTCGATGCTGCTGGCGGGCGTCATGCTCAAGCTCGGCGCGTACGGCTTCATCCGGCTGGTGATCCCGCTGTTCCCGCAGGTCTGGGTGTCGAGCGTCAGCATCCTCGGCATCTCGGCGACCGTCGCGCAGATTTTCGCCTTCCTCGCCATGCTCGGCATTGTCCTCGGCGCGTTCGCCGCCTTCGGGCAGACCGACATCAAGCGGCTTGTCGCCTACAGCTCGGTCAATCACATGGGCTTCGTCGCGCTCGGCTTGGCGGTGACGGCGACGGTTTACGGCGAACAGTTTGTCAGCGGCACGACGGCGATGATGCAGGACGCGATCCTCGCCACCAACGGCGCCGTCATGCAGATGTTCAATCACGGCTTGTCGTCGGCTGGCATGTTCTTGCTCGCCGGCGCGATTTATCACAAGACGCACACCCGCGACATGACTCAGTAC
>JAEVZT010000340.1 GCA_023392115.1 Chloroflexota bacterium | reverse complement strand
GCCCGCAGCCGCGAAGCCCGCTGTCGTTCCTACTGCCGGCGATCGGCGCGGCACTGCTGCTGCTGCTGCTGGTGATCGTGCTGGTCGTCGTCGCCGTGTTGATCTACTGGTGGTGGGAATGGCGCGGGATGCGCGGACTCAGCCCGATCTCGCGCGCCTATGCCCGGCTCGAACGCTACATGCCGCTGATCGGCATGCGCCCGAAGCCGGAGCAGACGCCCGAAGAGCGCGGGCAGGAGATCATCCGCGAAATCCCACTGGCAGAGCCGCCCGTGTCGGCGATCACGCGCCTGTACACGTCGGAACGCTACGGTCGCCAGCAAGCAAACGCGACGCCGCAGAATCAAACGGCGGAACGCGCTTGGGTTGACACGCGCTCAAACATCCTCAAGCGCTGGCTGCGGCGCATCTTCAAGCCGTGGGAAAGGTGAGAAGAAGTGATGAGTGATCAGTAACGAGTGAGAAGTGGCGAGTGATGAGTAAGAGACAAAGCCCTTCTTTCGCTCACCACTCATCACTCTGTACTCATTACTGTCGTTTCTACTGTTCGTTTATCACGCTGAACACCATCGGGCGGCGCTTGGTTTCGTTGTAGAGCATCTTGCTCAACGATTCCTGCAAGCGATCGCGCCGCTTGCCGTTGCGCGCCTGACGGGTGTTTGCCAGCACGTCGGCAACTGTGCTCTTGATCTGTCCGATCAGTTCGTCGGCGTCGCGCAGGTAGATGAACCCGCGCGAGATGATTTCCGGCTCGCCGATCATCCTGCCGGTATCGCCATCCACGTTGACGACGACCATCATGAAACCGTCGCGCGCCAGCACTTCACGGTCGCGCATAACCGCCTTGCCGACATCGCCGACGCCGCTGCCGTCGACAAAGACGTAGCCGCCGGGGACGCGCTCAGTCGTGCGCACGCCGTTCTTATCCGCCTCAAGCACCATGCCGTTTTCGACGACGAAGATATTCTGCTCAAGAATCCCCGACTGAAGCGCCAGCCGCGCGTGCGCCCGCAGGTGACGCAACTCGCCGTGAATCGGCACAAAGTACTTCGGGTTGGTCAGGCTCATGAGCAGTTTCATTTCTTCCTGCTTGGCGTGACCGGAGACGTGCACTGGGACGATCGGGTCGTAGAGGACTTCTGCGCCGCGCTGGAACAGGCGGTTGATCGTCCGGCTGACGGTTTCCTCGTTGCCGGGGATCGTGTGCGCCGACAGGACGATCGTGTCGCCTTCCATCACATCCATGTTGCGGTGCTGCCCGGTCGCCAGACGTCCAAGCACCGCCGACGGTTCGCCTTGCGAGCCGGTCGCCATGATGACGACTTCGTGCGGCAGAAAATGGTTGATCTGGTCAAGCTCGATCAACATGTCGTCGGGTATGTCGAGCAGACCGATGCGCCGCGACGTTTTCACGTTTTCGCGCATACTGTAGCCGGCGATCGCCAGCTTGCGCCCGTAGCGCTGCGACAGGTTGGCGACCTGCTGGATGCGCGAGATATGCGACGCGAACGTCGCGATGATGATACGCCCTTTCGCCTGTCGGAAAATGCCGTCAAACGCGTTGTTGACGACTGTCTCAGACGCCGTCCAGCCCGGCTGCTCGGCGTTCGTGCTGTCGCCCATCAGCAGCAGCACGCCGCGCTGCGAAAACTCCGCCAACTTGGCGTAGTCCGCCCGCTTGCCGTCGATCGGCGTGTTGTCGAACTTGTAGTCGCCGCTGTAGACGACCAAGCCATACGGCGTGTTGATGCCGAAGCCGACACAGTCCGGGATGCTGTGCGTCACGTGGTAGCTTTCGATCTTGAATGGACCGACCTGAATCGTGTCGCCGGGGAAGAACGTGTTGATCGTCGTCTGGTTCAGCAGTTTGGCGTCGCGCAGCTTGACCTCAAGCAGCGCCGCCGTCAGCGGTGTCGCGTAGATCGGCACTTTCGGGAAAGCGCCAATGACATGCGCCACCGCCCCGGTGTGGTCTTCGTGTCCGTGCGTATAGACGATCCCATGAATGGTGAGGTCTTTTCGTTCGGTGAGGTAGCGGAAATCAGGAATGATGAGATCGACGCCGAGCATGTCGTTCGCGGGGAACATCACGCCCGTGTCAATAATGATGGCGTCCTTGCCAAGCTCGAACACCGTCATATTCTTCCCGATTTCCCCGCACCCGCCCAGAGGCGTAATTCGGAGTTTCGGTTTTGATTTTGCCATACGGTCAATAGGCGTACTGTCAGTACGCCGTTATCTTCCTTTCGTTTGTAACTGATACACCTGACCAAATACAGGTTCTTTTAATAACGCGTGCCAAGAAGGCTAATTTTTCATATTTTGAGTTCATTATATCACAGAATACGTTACCTCACGGATTCTTACACGCTTCTATTGCGCTTACCAGCCCTCGAAGCTGTAGAGCGCGGCGATCACGCGCGCCTGCTCCCCTTCCGTCAGATCATTGTAGAACGGCAGGCGCAGCAGCCTGTCGCTAGTATCTTCAGTTACCGGGCAGTCGCGCTCTTTGCCGCCAAACCCGCGCCCCATCTGCGACAGGTTGAGCGGCAGGTAATGGAACACGCTCAAAATGCCGCGCGCCTTCAGGTGATCGATCAGCGCCTGCCGCGTTTCGAGCGACGGCAGCAGCAGGTAAAACATGTGGTATGGCTGCTCGCAGGCTTCCGGCACCACCGGCAGGCGCACGCCATGCTGATCCGCCCATTCGCCAAGCGCCGCCTGATACGTGTGCCAGATGCGCCCGCGCCGCCGCTGAATCTCGTCGCGCGCTTCCAACTGCGCGTACAGGTACGCCGCCAGCACGTCGGACGGCAGGTAGCTAGAGCCGATGTCGACCCACGTATATTTGTCGACCATGCCGCGGAAAAACCGGCTGCGATTCGTCCCCTTCTCGCGGATGATCTCCGCCCGCTCGATCAGCGCCGGGTCGTTGATCAGCAGCGCCCCGCCCTCGCCGCAGGTGAAATTCTTCGTCTCGTGGAAGCTCTGCGTCGCCAACGCGCCGAACGTGCCGAGCCACTGCCCCTGATACCTGCCGAACAGCCCGTGCGCGTTGTCCTCAATTACCGCGATCCCGTGCCGCGCCGCGATCGGCATGATCGCGTCCATTGCGCAGGCGACGCCTGCGTAATGCACCGGCACGATCGCCCGCGTCCGCTCCGTGATCAGGCGTTCGAGCTGTGTTTCGTCAAGGTTGAGCGTGTCCGGACGAATGTCGGCGAAGACCGGCGTCGCCCCGCGCAGGACGAAGGCGTTGATCGTCGACACAAACGTGAACGCCGGCACGATCACCTCGTCGCCGGGCTGGATGTCGAGCAGAATTGCCGCCATTTCAAGCGCGGCGGTACACGACGGCGTCAGCAGGACTTTCGCCACGCCGAGCAGGTCTTCGAGCAGCGCGTGACACTTCTTGGTGTAGCTGCCGTCGCCGGAGATATGGCCGCCGCGCACGGCATCGGCGATGTATGCCAATTCGTTGCCCATCATGGCGGGCTTGTTGAACGGGATGTCGATCTTCGTCAAGCGTTTAGCGTCCCAGCGTGTGTGCCAGACTGTTCAAAACTTCGGAAGCGATTGCCGCCGATTCGCCTTCATACTCTACCCGCGTGATCAGCAGCGCGCCATCGCCGGTTAAGACCACCGCGCCTTCATTCGAGCGCACTTCGACCACCCGCCCCGGCACGCGCCCGACATACGGACGCGGGTTGTCAATACGCCGCGCCGCCCAGATGATCAGCTTGCGCCCGCCAAGCATTGTATACGCGCCGGGGTACGGCGCGGTTGCGGCGCGGATCAGGTTGTAGATCGCCGCCGTCGGCTGCCCCCAGTCGATCCGGTTGT
>JAEVZT010000318.1 GCA_023392115.1 Chloroflexota bacterium | reverse complement strand
TGCACAAACACTAAGCCGCCGACGTCAGCGGCAACCTGCGCGTCGTTGAAGAGCACGAACTCATCCGCGTCGTAGACCAGCCTGACGTAAGACGCATCGGGCGCGAAGGTCGCCGTTTCGCGAACTTCGGGAACGCTCGTCGCGCTCGGCTCGGGCGATCCTGTTGGCGCGTCTGCCGCGCCCGGCAGCGGATTCTCGCCGGAGACGCCCGGAAGCGGCGACGGTGACGGCGGCGCGAAGGTCGGTTGATCGGTCGGCATCGGTGTCGCGCTTGGGAGCGTAGTCGGCGTTGGCGTGGCGGTCGGCGCGGGCGTGGCGCTCGCTTCGCCGGTTTCGAGGGCATCAGCGACCGGCGTGCTTTCATCCCGAGCGGGCGCTCCGGTAATGAATGGATAGAGCAGCCACACCCCTGCGCCGACGAGCGCCAGCGCGAGCAGGGCGACAACGGCGGACAGCAAGCGCCGGCGACGTTTCGGCGGCGCTTGCAACCGCTCCCGTTCAGCGATCGACGGGCTGGTCGGCGCGCTGCCGACATCGTCAGCTTGCACCGCCGCGCGCGCGGGTTTCGACGGACGCGAAAAGCGCGACAGGAAACTTTCGTCGCGCAGCGCCGAGTCGAACGCCTGCGCCATCGTCGCGCCGCTCTTGAACCGCTTGCCCGGCTCTTTTTCGAGCGCCCGGTTGACAACCCGCTCGACGGCGGCGGAAAGGCGCGGGTTATACTCGCGGATCGGCGGCGGCGGGTCGCTTAAGTGCTTGAGGGCGACGCTCATCGCCGATTTGTCGTCGAACGGGACTTTGCCCGTCAGCATTTGATAGAGGACGACGCCGAGCGCGTACAGATCGCTCTGCGGAACGGCTTGCGCCGACGAGATCGCCTGTTCGGGGGCGATGTAGTGAGCGCTGCCAAATGTATTGCCGATCGAGCCTTCAGGGACGCTCAGCGCCAGCCCGAAGTCAGTCAGGACGGCATGTCCGTCATGCGTCACCATGATATTCGATGGTTTGATGTCGCGGTGGATCACGCCCTGACTGTGCGCATGGTCGAGCGCGCCGCCGATATCGCGGATGATCTGGAGTACCTGCGCGTGCGGCATCAGCGTGCCGCCCGCGCTGTGCTCCTTCAGAATCTGGCTCAGGTCGCGTCCCTCGATGAACGCCATCGCCATGTAGTAGAGCGAGCCTTCCTCGCCGAACTGGTACACGCCGACGATGTTCGGGTGGTTCAGATGAGCGATCGCCCGCGCTTCGCGTTGAAAACGCTGGCGGTATTCTTCCTCGGTTTCATTCCCCGTCCGGTTGGAGTCGATCACCTTGAGCGCGGCGTAACGCTGGAGTTTACTGTCAAAGCCGCGATAGACGTGCGCCATGCCGCCCCGCCCGAGGATGTCGATAATGCGATAATCGCCCAGTTGTTTTCCGATGAGGGGATCGGTCATGTCCAAGAGGCTTCCGAAATTGTGCAACGAAGCATGTCCCTCATTATACCCACCCGCGCACAAAAAGCGTTTCTATGATCTCGCAATCCAGTTGCGCTATACTGTGCGGCAGAAATGACCATTTTTTCGGGAACAAGCTGTGACTCCTCCGCCTGACATTCCAGAAACTGAAATTCGCAAACGCTGCGCGGGCATGCTCGCCGCTGCCGCCGAAGAAGCGCGCCGGTTAGGACACAACTATCTCGGCGTCGAGCACCTGTTCATCGTTGCCACCAAGCTCGAAAACGGGGCGACCTCGAATCTGCTGCGCCGCGCGGGGCTAAGCCCGCGTCAGGTGCGCAACGAGATGCGCCGCGAGATCGGGACGGGTGAAGGCAGCCTCGACGAGGTGCTGCCGCTGACGCCGCGCGCGGAAATGGTGCTGTCACTGGCGATCTTCCTCGCCGACCGCGACGATTCAGAAGAAGTCGAAGAAGCGCACGTCCTGCTCGCCATGCTGCAAGAAGGCGAAAGCGTGCCGCTGCGCAAGCTGGCGGCGATGGGTTTCAACGTCAACCAGTGGCTCCAGCGTCTGCTGACCGAAGCCTACGAAAAAGAACTCGCGCGCCGTCCCGTTTCCCCGTCGGACTCGGTCGACGAGCTGTTCGACCTTGAAGACTTCATGTCGGACGATGCGTTCTTGAACGACTCGAGCGAAGTCGAAATGCTCTCCAAAACCAGCGGGCGCGTGCCAACGCCGCTGCTCGACAAGTACGGGCGCGATCTCACCGTACAGGCTGCCGAAGGCAAGATCGGTCCCGCTATCGCCCGCGAGCGCGAAATCCGCGCCGTCGCGCGCACGCTGGCGCGCAGCAAGAAGAACAATCCGCTGCTGCTCGGTGACGCGGGTGTCGGCAAGACCGCCGTCGTCGAGGGGTTAGCCTATGCCATCCACGAAGGCACAGCGCCGGCATCGCTGCTCAACAAGCGCATCGTCCAGATCGAGATCGGCACGCTGGTCGCCGGGACGAGCTTGCGCGGGCAGTTCGAGGAACGGCTGATCGGCATTGTCGAAGAGGCGAGCCGCACCGGCAACGTCATCCTGTTCATTGATGAGATTCACACGATTGTCGGCGCGGGCGACACGATCGACAGCAACCTTGACGCCGCCAACATCCTCAAGCCTGCCCTCGCGCGCGGCGAGATCGTCTGCATCGGCGCGACGACCCACGCGGAATACCGCCGCGCCATCGCCCAAGACCCGGCGCTCGACCGCCGTTTCCGCCCCATCGACATTGAAGAACCGAGCGAAGCCGACACGCTGACGATCCTCTCAGGTCAGCGCCAGCGCCTCGAAACGCATCACGGCGTCACCATTCGACCGGAAGCGCTTGAAGCGGCGGTGCGGATGTCAGTGCGCTATATGACCGATCGCCGCCTGCCCGACAAGGCGCTCGACCTGCTCGACGAGGCGTGCGCCCGCGTCATCATTCGCACGACGGCGCCGGACGAAGAACCCGACAGCCGTTCGACGCAGGAAGTCCGCGTTGAAAACATCGCCGCCGTCCTGTCCGAGTGGACGGGCATCCCGATCAACGAGCTGACGAAGGACGATAAGCGCCGGCTTGCCGAGATCGACAAGGTGCTGCTCAAGCGCGTCGTCGGTCAGAATGAGGCGGTGCAGACCGTCGCCGACGCGATCAAGACCTCGCGCGCGGGCTTGGGTGACCCCGATCACCCGATCGGCGTGTTCCTATTTCTGGGACCGTCGGGCGTCGGCAAGACCGAACTGGCGCGGGCGCTGGCGGATTTTCTGTTCGGCAGCGAGGAGTCGATGATCCGGCTCGACATGTCCGAATTCCACGACTCGCACACCGTCGCGCGGCTGATCGGCTCGCCGCCGGGATATAAGGACGCCCAGCGCGGCGGACAGCTTACCGACGGCTTGCGCCGCCACCCGTACTCGGTTGTGCTGCTCGACGAGATCGAGAAAGCCGCGCCGGAAGTGTTCGACATCTTCCTGCAAGTGTTCGACGAAGGGCGTTTGAGCGACGCGCACGGCGGTCAGGTCGACGCCCGGCACGCCGTCTTCATCATGACGAGCAACATCGGCACTGAAGAGACCGGCAAGGCGCTCGGCTTCATTGGCGGGGCGCTGCGCCAGCCGGACTATACCGCCCATCTCAACCGCTACTTCCGCCCCGAATTCCTCAACCGTGTCGACGAGGTCGTGACGTTCCGCCCGCTGTCGCACGAAACGTTGAGTGAAATCCTCGACATGAAGCTCGACGAGCTTTACCAGCGCCTGACCGAGCAGCAACTGACACTGATCTTGACCGCCGAGGCGCGCGCGCTGATCCTTGAGCGCGGCTTTGACCCGGTGAACGGCGCGCGTCCTCTCAAGCGCGCCATCGAGCGGCTGCTGACCCGCCCGCTGAGCACGAAGATACTGGAAGATGCCTTCCAGCCGGGCGATGCCGTCGTCGCCACCGTCGACGGCGAGCGGCTGCGCTTCGAAGTTCAGGCAGGGAAGACATGACGGTACCGCCGGTGCCACAGACGGGACGACAAGCGCCGTCTGTGAAAGACGAACAAACGCGCCGCCTGCTGCGTCAGCGCCACGCGCAAGATAACCGCGACCCCTTTGCCAACGATCCAAATCACGAAGTGCGGACGCTGGGGCGGGCAGCGCTGCGCCGCGACGAAATCGACGATTACTTTGCCCTCGGCGACCTATGTGCCGCGCTGTCGATCAGCCGGGGCGACAAGCTGCTGATCTTCTACGCCGGCAAGGCGCTGATCGCTTACCGGCGCGCGCTGAGTATGGCGCGTAACGATGTCGATCGAACGCTGGCGCGGCGGGCAGTCGAACACTATCTTGACTGGTTGATCGCCGTCGCCCGCGAACAGCCGCTGCGGCGGAATATCGCCGTCGTCCTCTGGGCGCTCGGCGGCGAGGAAAACGACGACGAGGACACGGCGATCCTCGACGACGGCGTTCCGGTAGACACGCGCATCGTCGACGAACTGCTGGCAGCATATCGCGGCGACGTTCCCGTCGACCGTATGACCTACAGCGCCGACGACCGCACGATCGCCTATTACGAGTCACCACAGTTGGTCACCGACGTATCGCTGACGGATTACACGCGCGCCGACCAGCCAAAGCCGCTTTCAGACGAAGACTCGTACTTTAGCGAAACGCGCGTCGAGAGCGACGCCGCGCTCATGGGATCGTCCATCGAGGAAGCCGACATTGGTCGCTCGCTCAGTTCGGAAATCACGCCACCGCTGATCCGCCGTCACCGCATCTACGCGCGCGACGAGGGCGACGCCTTCGAC
>JAEVZT010000298.1 GCA_023392115.1 Chloroflexota bacterium | reverse complement strand
ATCTACACCGACAACGGCGCGCTGTCGGAAAACGTCAAGTCGTGGACGCGACTCGCCATGCTGTGGAGCGGCAACGAGTTTCTCAGTCAGTGGTATCTCGAATACGGCTCGAAGCTCGGTTTTTATTCAGGCGGCACGCTGGCACTGGTCGCCTATGGCAATCCGTACGTCGGCGATCCAGTGATTTCGGCGGCGTTTTTCCGCAACATCCCGCGGAGCAGATACAGCGAATTACTCGATCTCGACGCGATCGGCAGTTTCGCCCACTGGATGCACTTCACGGGATGCAGCGGCTTACGCGACTCGCTCCCGTACAACTGACCACTGGCTCAAATAGGCGTTCAGGTTCTGCTGGTTCTTGCGCACGATCCCTGACAGAACCCGATTCATCACCAGCCGTTCGAGCGCGCGGCTGACAACGCCGAGGCGTGGCATGAAACGGTAAGCGACGGTCATGTGAAGACGCGTACCACTGCCCTCGACGGCGAGGTGCAGCGTCATGGTCGAGGGCAGGTTGGCGGAAGTCGAAACGTGAACCTGCCGCCGCATCGGCTCGAAGACGGCGATGCGCCACGCCGTCACCTGAATCTGCGACCCGAGCCGGTTGTAATCAAGGTAGACCGAACCGACGCCGAAGCGAGTAGCGGTCTGCAGCTCGGCTTTTTCCAGCCCGACGACCCACTGCGGGGTGTGTTCGATGTCATTCAAGCTGTTCCAGACGACGTCGATCGGCGCGTTGATGATCGTGGCAGCTTCCGCGTAACCCATTGAGCAGTCCCCTTCCCTGAGACAAAACTGTGTACAGCGTATCGCGGAATGAGGTTAGGCTGCATCCAACCGAAGTCCGAGAACGGCATTAGGCTTTCAACCGATTCCGGTATAGCCACAGGCACAGCAGCGCTGCTTGACATGTGAAATATTTAGAGATACATTTTAGGAAACATCCGAAACGATTTGACTCGCGTACTGGTTTAGTGATTTAGAGTAGTTTTATGCAAGTCACACTCAAAGATATTGCGAGAGAATCAGGCTATTCGATTACCACCGTGTCGCGCGCGCTGGCGGGCTACAGCGACGTCAACGAGAATACGCGCCGTCACATCGCACAGGTCGCGGACTCGCTCGGTTACCAACCCAACTTGCTGGCGCGTCAGCTCCGCATCCAGCGCACGCAAACCCTCGGCTTGATCATTCCTTCCGCCGATAACAGCGTTTCCAATGAGTTTTTCAGCCAGCTTCTGCTCGGCATCGGGGACGCCGCCTCGCGCGCCGGCTACGACTTGCTGATCAGTGCGCAAATGCCGGGTGAGCCGGAAATGGCGGCTTACCGGCGCATCGTCGGCGGCAGCCGCGTCGACGGGACGATCCTTGCGCGGACGCGCCAGCACGATGAACGAATTGCCTACTTGAAGCAGATGAAGCATCCGTTCGCCGTAAACGGGCGAGCAGCCCCGGGCGAAGTCAGCGATTTTCCCTATATCGACGTCGACAGTCAGGCGGGCATCTGCGCGGTCGTCGAGCACTTCCTTTCGCTCGGGCACGAAAACGTCGGCTTGATCCTGCCACCCGCCGACCTCGCCTTCACCGAGTACCGGCATCAGGGATACCGTGAGGCGCTGACGGGGGCGGGGCTGCCTTATCGCGCCGAGTATGTCCGGCACGGCGATCTGCTCCGGTCGGGTGGCTACCAGCACACGACGGCGCTGCTTGATGCAAACCCGGAGATCACGGCGATCGCGGCGTGCAATGACTTGATGGCACTCGGCGCAATGATCGCCGTGCAGGAGCGCGGGCTGCGGGTCGGCGTCAACGTGTCAATCGCGGGGTTTGACGACATCCCCGCCGCCGAATACGCGCACCCGCCCCTGACGACGGTTCACCAGCCGATCTACGAGATCGGGCAGCGGCTTGTCGAACTGCTGAATACGCAGATCCTCGGCGAGCCACAGGAGCAAACGCAGACCCTGCTGCTTGGCAACCTTGTCATCCGTGAGTCTTCGGGTGAACGGAGAGGAGGGAGATGAAACAAACGGGATACCACTTGGAATTATCACTATTTACGAGTACAAGGAGTACGAAAGCATGAAGAAACTAGGACTGCTCTTGATGTGCGTGCTGATGCTCTCGATCGGCGCTATCAGCGCGCAAGAAGGCGACGCTCCGGTTACGTTTGCGTCTACCCAGTTTAATATTGTCGAAGAATCGGAAAAAGCGCGCGAAATCCTCGCAGGGTTCGAGGGTGGCGCTGTCGAATTTGTCGGTTATGAAGAGGGTCCGCTGCTCGACCTGCTGCGCGCAGAGTCGCAGTCGGGCACCGGCACGATCGATCTGGTCGGCGCGCTGCACGGCACATTCCCGACGACGGCGAACGAGGATTTGCTGTTTGACCTGACGGAACTGCTCGCCAGCATTGAAGAAGAGAACGATGTCAGCGACGCTTTCGTCGAACTCGGGCGGATGGGCACGACCGACTACCAGTATTACGTCCCGTGGATGCAGGCGACGTACATCATGGCGGCGAGCAATGAAGCGCTCGAATACCTGCCCGAGGGCGCTGATATCAACGCCTTGACGTGGGAAGAACTGGCGCAGTGGGGGCAGGCGATGCAAGAGGCGACCGGCGAGGCGAAGTTGGGCTTCCCGGTGGCGGGGCTGTTCCACCGCTTCCTGCAAGGTTATGCGTGGCCCTCGTTCACGGGCGGCATGGTGACCCAGTTCCGCAGCGAAGGCGCTGCCGAAATGCTGCGCTTCATGCGCGACGACCTGTGGCCCGTCGTCAACCCGGAATCGAGCAACTACGACTTCATGAATGAGCCGCTGCTTTCGGGCGAGGTGTGGGTTGCATTCGATCACGTCGCGCGTCTCAAACCGGCGTTCGACGAGCAGCCTGAGAACTTCGTCGCGTTCCCCGCACCGGCAGGTCCGGCGGGTCGCGGCTATATGCCGGTCGTCGCGGGCTTGGCGGTGCCATTTACGTCACCGAATCCTGACGCCGCAGAAGAACTGATCCGCTTCATGCTCAGCCCTGAAACGCAGAGCGCCGTCCTAAGCGAACTGGGCTTCTATCCGGTCATCAGCGGCGTTGAAACGACCGACCTGCCGGAAGGTGTGGCGATTCAGTTGGCGGCAGTTGACGCGACCGTCAACGCCGAAGACGCGCTCCCGTCGCTCCTGCCGATTGGTTTGGGAGCGCGCGGCGGCGAGATCAACGAAATCTTCCGCAACGCCTTCAACCGCGTTGTCTTCAACGGCGAGGATATCCAGACCGTGTTGGACGAAGAAGCCGCGACGCTGCAAACCCTCATGACTGAAACGGGCGCGCCGTGCTGGGCACCTGATCCTGAGAGCGAAGGCGCTTGTCAGGTTGAGTAACACCCATCAGCAGGACGGGGCGAGGCTAACAAGCCTCGCCCTGCTTTCAGGAGACCTGTTTTGAAAACCAACAAAATACTGCCTTATTTGCTCCTGCTGCCGTCCCTGATTTATCTGCTGCTGTTCTTTGCC
>JAEVZT010000250.1 GCA_023392115.1 Chloroflexota bacterium | reverse complement strand
GGCGATCACCAGCGCGTGCGGGTCTGCCATGCCGATGTCTTCGCTGGCGAAGATCACCATGCGCCGCGCAATGAACTTCGGATCTTCGCCCGCGTCGACCATCCGCGCCAGATAGTACAGCGCGGCGTCGACATTGCTCGCGCGCATGCTCTTGATATAGGCGCTGGCGGTGTTGTAGTGCTCCTCCGCCGCTTTGTCGTAGCGCAGGTGTTTCGACTGGAGCGTGTTCTTGAACTGTTCCAGATCGAGTTCGCGTTCGGGCGCGTACAATTCCGCCGTCGTTTCGAGCAGGTTGAGCGACTGGCGCGCGTCACCGCCGGCGAAGGCGGTCAGGAAGTCGATCCCCTCGTCGCTGACCGTCACGCCGAGCGTCTCCGCGCCGACGACGAGAATACGGCGAATGTCGTCCTCATTCAGCGATTCGAGCGCGAACACCTGACAGCGTGACAACAGCGCCGGGATGACCTCGAAACTCGGGTTCTCGGTTGTCGCGCCGATCAGAATGACCGTTCCATCCTCGATGTACGGCAGCAGAAAGTCCTGCTGTGCCTTGTTGAAGCGGTGGATTTCGTCGAGGAACAGGATCGGCGCGGGCTGGCGGCTCTGCGGCTCGTTCATGCTGAACAGGTCGCGCGGAGCGCCGTCACGTTCGCGGCGAGCACGCTCGACAATCTGGCGCACATCGTCCTTCACCGCCGAGACTGCCGACAGTTCGTAGAACTGGCGATCGGTCGCCCGCGCGATGATGCGCGCCAGCGTCGTCTTGCCGACACCCGGCGGTCCCCAGAAGATCATCGAGTGGACGCGGTTGTTGTGGATCACCTGATAGATCGGCTTGCCCTTCCCGACCAGATGCGCCTGTCCGATGAACGCATCCAGCGTTTCCGGGCGAATGCGATCCGCCAGCGGGCGCGCATTTGATGAAGCCGGCATCGTTCGTCTCCATGAAGATCGGTAGAGGCATGGCGTAACTGCCATGCCTCTAGAAACACGGTGATTATACCCACTTTTGCGTCAGGCGGGGTTGACGCTCCAGATCATCGGTACGAGGAGGATGGCGACAAAGTAGACTAGCACGGTCAGCAGCGTGCCGACGCGCAGGAAGTCGACGAAACGGTAGCGACCCGGCGCGAAGACCATCAAGCATGACGGTTCGAGCGGCGTCATGTACGAGCAGCTCGCCGCCACCGCGATCATGATCGCGAACGGGCGCGGGTCGAAGTTGAGCTGGAGCGCCGTCTGGATCGCCACCGGAATGACGACCACCGCCGCCGCCTGATTGGACATCGGTTGAGTTAGCAGCACGGTGACGACAAAGAACCCCGTCAGCAGCAGCATCGGCGACAGCCCGCCGACGAGGTTGACGATCTGCTGGGCGATGAAATCCGCCGTCCCTGTATAGTCCATCGCCACGCCAAGCGCCAGCATGCTGCCGATCAGGATCAGCGCTTTCCACTCGACATCGCGATAGGCTTCTTCGGGCGTGATGCAGCGCGTTAGAAAGACGAGCAGCGCCCCGATAAGGACGGTGACCGCCAGCGGCAAAACGTTCAGCGCCGCGACCAACAGCGACCCGGCGAAGATCGCGATCGCGACCCGCGCGCGGCGAGGGTGCGGAATCACCGCCGCGACCGGCTCCAACACGCGGACAATGTCGTCGCGCTCAAGCTCCGCCAACCGTTCAGGCTCGCCCTGTATCAGCAGCACGTCGCCAAGCTGGAGGCGGATTACGCTCAGTTTTCGCCGCAGCGATTGACCGTGCCGGTTGATCGCCAGCACCTGCAAGCCGTAGCTGTCACGAAAGCGGATGCCGTTGAGCGTGCGTCCGATCAGGGCTGAACCGGGCTGTACCAAACCTTCGACGAGGCGAATTCCCTCGGTGTTGAGCAGCGGATCGCCGAGCCGCACGTCCGCCTTAATGCCAACGCCGTTCATCGACTTGACCTTGAGGATTTCGTCGCGCCCGCCCTCGACAAGCAGCACGTCGCCATCCTCAAGCCGCTGATCGGCGCGCGGGACGAGATACCGTTTCTTTTCGCGGACGATGCGCAGCACGCGCAGATCGAGGTCACGCCCGAGACTCGTCTCGGAGAGCGTTTTCCCCGCCAGCGGCGACTCGTCTGTGACGATGATCTCGGTCAGGTACAGTCGCGACTCCAGTCCACCCTCGACTTCTTCAGGCGAAAAGCGATCGGGGATCAGGCGGCGTCCGATGAAATACATGTAGAAGATGCCGACGACGGCGATCGGGATGCCGACCGGCGCAAGTTCCAACATATCTATCGACTCGAGACCATAACGCACCATCAAGCCGCTGACGAGGATGTTGGTTGACGTGCTGACGAGCGTCACCGAACTGCTCAAAATCGACGCGAACGCCAGCGGCATCAACAGCTTTGACGGACTCATCTTGGCGCGGCGGGCGATGCCGATGACCAGCGGGACGAAAAACGCAGTCGCCGCCGTGTTGCTCATGAACGCGCTCAACACACCCACCGACACCATGACGATAATCAGCACGCGGTTTGGGCTGCTGCCCGTGTAGCGGTAAATCAGCCGCCCGGCGTAATCGACAACGCCGGTTCGCGACAGCGCCGCCGTCTGAATCAGCAAGCCGAGGATGAGCATGACGGTGCTGCTGCCAAACCCGGCGAAGGCTTCTTCGGGCGTCAGGATTCCGCTAAGGATCAGAATGATCATCACGCCCAGCGCCACCACATCCGCCGGGACACGCTCAAGCGCGAACAGCACCAGCGCAACGCCAATGATCACGAGCAGCAGCGCGATCTGTGGATCCATGCTTTTCTAAGACTCGTTTCCGTGTATTACACAACAAATAAACGTGGGGCATGATCATACGCAATCTTGGACAAATTCACAGGATGAGTTTTGTTATATGCACCGCATTCGGGTCTATACTTGAGGGGAATTGAATCGACACCACGCAGGGAGCCTTCATGCTTGCCATCGTTCACGCCTGCGCCCTTGTCGGACTCGACGGCTGGGTTGTCGAAGTCCAGACCGATTTTAATCCCCGCGCCGGAATCCCGACCTTCAACATTGTCGGTTTGCCCGACAACGCCGTCAAAGAGAGCCGCGAGCGCGTCCGCGCCGCGATCAAGAACTCGTCGCTCCAATTCCCACAGAAGGGTTACGTCGTCAATCTGAGTCCGGCTGACCTGCCCAAGCACGGACCCGCTTACGATCTGGCGATCGCCGTCGGCGTGCTGGCTGCCACCGATCAGGTGCCGCTGGCGGCGCTTCAGGACGCCATGTTCATCGGCGAGCTGTCGCTTGACGGCACGGTGCGCCATGTCAAAGGCGTGATGGCGATGGCATACGCCGCCTACCAAGCGGGCTACAAGACGGTTTACGTCCCCGCCGCCGACGCGCCGGAAGCGGGACTGGTGCGGGGTATCGACATTATCCCGCTGCGCTCGCTCGGTCAGCTGGTCGAGCACCTGTACGGCTTGAACCCGATCCCCGCCTACCAGATTGATCCGGCGGCTCTGAACACCGCTGACCTGCTGCCTGACAGCATTACCGATTTCGCCGATATCGCCGGTCAGGAACTTGTCAAGCGCGCGGTGGAAATCGCGGCGGGCGGCAATCACAACCTGCTCATGCGCGGGTCGCCGGGAACGGGCAAAACGCTGATCGCCCGCGCCATTCCCGGAATCTTGCCGCGCATGAGTCTCGAAGAAGCGCTCGAAGTGACGCGCATCTACTCGGTCGCGGACCTGCTCCAGAGCGACCACCCGCTGATGCAGACGCGCCCATTCCGCGCCCCGCACCACACAATTTCACAGGCGGGTATGATCGGCGGCGGATCGATCCCCAAGCCGGGGGAATGCACCCTGTCGCATCGCGGCGTGCTGTTTCTCGACGAGGCGACCGAGCTTTCGACCCACGTCCTCGAAGTACTGCGCCAGCCGATCGAGGACAAGCTCGTCACTATCAGCCGGGCGAAGGGCAGCCTGACCTTCCCGGCAAACTTCCTGCTGGTGCTTGCATTGAATCCCTGTCCGTGTGGCTACTTCGGCGATCCGGTCAAGCCGTGTACCTGCACCCCGGCGATGATCACGCGCTACCAGAGCAAGCTGTCGGGTCCCCTGCTCGACCGCATCGACATTCACATCGACGTGCCGCGCGTCGAGCACGACAAGCTGATGAACGCCGGACGCGGCGAGTCGTCGGCGGCGATCCGCGAACGGATCGAGCGGGCGCGCGAACGTCAGCGCGCGCGCTTCGACGGGCTGCGGGGCATCTACGCCAACGCCGACATGAGCGTCAGCGAGATTCAGCGCTTCTGCGTCCTCGCGCCAGAAGCCCGCCAGCTCTTGGAGCTGTCGGTCAAGCGGATGCAGTTGAGCGCCCGCGCCTATCACCGCGTCCTCAAGCTGAGCCGGACGATCGCCGATTTGGGCGACTGCGAGCGGATCGAGGTGCAGCACGTCGCCGAAGCGATTCAGTACCGACCATAGGCGGTCATGGTGTAGCGGCGCGTAACCGTACTTACCCGATTTCACGTTGGGTGACATCCGCAAGCTACTCTATGCTATAGTGATTCATACCGCTCGATATCCATGCTTGGGGGTAGTGGTATGAATGCCGACTCGCGTAGGATTATCGTCGTAACCGGAGCTACCGGACGTCAAGGGAGTGCTGTCGCACGTGCGCTGCTGCAAGATGGCTGGCATGTACGTGCGCTGACGCGAAACCCCAACAGCAAGAAGGCGCAAGCACTCGCCGCCGAAGGGGCAGAAGTTGTCCAAGGCAACATGGAAGACCCTAAGTCCCTTCAGAACGCTTTTCGAGGAGCGTACGGCGTCTTCAGCGGCCAGAATCCGATGATCAGCGGCATAGAGTCTGAGGTTCGTCAGGGCAAACTGGTCGCAGATGCAGCCAAAGAGGCGAATGTTCGACATCTGGTCTATGCCTCGACAGGCATCGGCGAGCCAACAGGGATCGGCTCATGGGACTCGAAACTGGAAGTCGAAGCGCACATGAAGGCGCAGGGCATCCCCCTGACAATCCTGCGACCGATGGGGTTTATGGAATTGATGACCGACAAGGGTTACTACCCACAGGTCTCCACATGGTACCTCATGCCCAAGCTGATGGGAGCGTCGCGCCCTATCGGCTGGATGTCAGTTTCTGACATCGGCACGATCGCTGCCAAAGGGTTTGCTTTGCCGGAACAATATATCGGTCGGGACATTCGACTTGCGAGCGACGTCAAGTCGATCGAAGAGTGCCGCGCTATCTATCGCGAGGTGATGGGTAGGGAACCATCAAGTTTCCCGATGCCTGTCTGGCTGTTCAAGCGCTTCGTTGGAACGGACTTAATCACCATGTGGACGTGGCAGCGAACTGGCAAGCTTGATCTGGAAACCGAACCTACGCGGGCGATACATCCAGAAGCATTCAGCGCCGAAGCGTGGCTGCGGAACTGGAAAAGTTCGCAGACGCCAGCAAGCTAGGCGAGTTCCGGTTCAAGCTCCGCGCGGCGGAACTGCTTCCGGCGCTTCATCACCCAGTCGATCGCGAACATGAGCAGGAAGACTCAGCCCGCCAAGCCGCTATGCGTGGATGGCAGCGTGAGGGCGAGTGCCCTCACAGTGGCGGCAGAGTCATGTACTCGGCGCGGGTCTGGCGCGTCTGCTCAAGCTGTTCCGGCGTCAAGAGCGACCAGAACATATCGGGCGTTACCAAGCGCCCTGATCCGGCTTCCGCGTAACGCGCCAGCCAGTCGAAAAAGGCGTCCGTCCCCAGATCGTCGCGCAGATCGTGGAGCATGAGCGCGCCGCGCAGGTAAACCGCGTTGATATACTCGCGGATCGTCGCAAACTCGTAGACCGTGC
>JAEVZT010000123.1 GCA_023392115.1 Chloroflexota bacterium | reverse complement strand
GTTCCTCAACGAGATTCGCCAGTGCAGCCCGGCGGCGCTGGCAGCCTGCAAGCGATTGATCCACGAATCGACGCGGCAATCGCTCGACGACTCCCTGCCCTACCGCGTCAACCTGCTGAACACGCTGCGCGCCAGCGACGAGGGTCAGGAAGGCTTGACGGCTGCCCTGCAAAAACGCCCGCCGCGCTGGTCGGTGTGAGGGCTGCCGATGATCCGCAAGCTGCTGATCGCCAACCGCGGCGAGATCGCCTGCCGCATCATCCGCACGTGCCGCGACATGGGGATCGCGTCGGTCGCCGTCTATTCAGATGCCGACGCGCGCGCGCTGCACGTCGACATGGCGGATGAAGCCATTCACATCGGTGCAAGCCCGGCAGCCGAAAGCTACCTCGACAGCGCGAAGCTCATCGATGCGGCGCGGCGGACTAACGCTGACGCTGTCCATCCCGGCTTCGGCTTCCTCGCCGAGAACGCGGCGTTCGCGCAAGCGGTGATCGATGCCGGTTTCGTCTGGATTGGCGCGCCGCCCACCGCGATCGAGGAGATGGGCGACAAGCGCCGCGCGAAACGGCTGCTCAAGGGCATTCCGCTCGTACCCGGATACGAAGGCGACGACCAGACCGACGCGGCGCTGCTCGCTGCCGCGCGCGATCTCGGCTTCCCGATCATGATCAAGGCGGCGGCGGGCGGCGGCGGCAAGGGGATGCGCCGCGTCGACTCCGCCGCCGATCTGCCGGACGCCCTCGCCGGAGCGCGGCGCGAAGCCAAAGCCGCTTTCGGCGACGAAACGCTGATCCTCGAACGATTCGTCGCCAATCCGCGCCACGTCGAAATCCAGATTTTCGGCGACACGCACGGCACGATCCTCGCGCTCGGCGAGCGCGAGTGCTCGATCCAGCGCCACCACCAGAAGATCGTCGAGGAAACGCCGTCGACAGCGCTTGACGACGATCTAGGGGCGCGCATGTGCGAGGCGGCGGTCAACATTGGGCGGCAGCTCGGCTACGTCGGCGCGGGGACTGTCGAATTCCTGCTCGACGCCGACGGGAACTTCTACTTCATGGAGATGAACACGCGCCTGCAGGTCGAGCACCCGGTCACCGAAATGGTCACGGGAATCGATCTC
Organism: Chloroflexota bacterium; assembly: GCA_023392115.1. Lineage (GTDB taxonomy): Bacteria > Chloroflexota > Anaerolineae > Aggregatilineales > Phototrophicaceae > Flexifilum. The sequence goes on along the minus strand of JAEVZT010000123.1, from coordinate 7,987 downwards.
GTCCGCTGGCAGATCGAGGTCGCTGAAGGCGCGGCGCTTCCAACCAGCTTCAGCCGAAAAGGTCACGCGATCGAAGTCCGGGTGTACGCGGAAGACCCGGCGAACGACTTCCTGCCCGTCAGCGGCAAGATTCTCCGCTGGCGCGCGCCGGAAGGCGACGGCATCCGCGTCGACGGCGGGGTTCAGTCGGGCGACAGCGTGACGATCCACTACGACCCGCTGCTGGCGAAGATCAGCGCGTGGGGCGAAACGCGCGCGCAGGCGATCCGTCGCCTCTCTTACGCCCTCGCGCGAACGCAGCTTCTCGGCATTAAGAGTAATGTTGCATTACTGAGGCGAATCATCGACCATCCCGACTTCGCCGCCGGAAACACCGACACAAGCTTCATCGAACGCCACCCCGACCTGCTCGCCGGCACTCCGACGCCCCCACCCGTCGCGCTGATCGCCGCCGCGATCGCAAGAACGGGACTTAGCGCGCAGCACTGGCGCAACAACCCCTACCGACCGCTTCAGCAGCAGTTCCAGTACGGGGACGAGAGTCACACGATCTCGCTGACGCCAGAGAAAGATGGCGGCTATGTTGCCCAAATCGGCGAGGCGTCACATGACGTGCGGGTCTGGTCATATAGTGGCGGCGACATGGCGCTCTCGGTCGACGGTCACCGCCAGCGCCTGACCGTCCTGTCGGACGATGGGCTGATCTGGTGGGTTCACAGCGACGGTGGGACGTGGCAGCTCGACTGGATTTCACCGCTGCCTTCGGGCGGTCGGCAGACGGAAGAAAGCGCAGGATCGCTGCGCGCGCCAATGCCCGGGCAGGTGATTAGCGTCAACATCGAAAATGGGCAATACGTTATGAAAGGTGATATACTCCTCGTCATCGAGGCGATGAAGATGGAACACCGCATTACCGCACCCTACACGGGAAGGGTCGCCGCCCTATATTTTACAGTCGGGCAGTCTGTCCATCAGGGGGTAAAGTTACTCGAGCTTCAAGCGTCTGATCCGGAATAGAACGCCTGTACCACGCTTTCCGCATCCCAACCCAATACGGAGGCAATATGATTTCTCGGAAAACCATTCGGGCTGTTGCGTTTCTCCTGTCCATCGTCTTGCTGACGGTCGGCAGCGCCGCCGCTCAAGAGGCTGCGCCCTTCCGCGTCGGCATGAATGCGCCGGTCGTGCTCGACCCGGCGCTGCACACGAACGATCCTGAAACCGCGCTCAACCGCGCGATCTACGATTATCTGGTCGAAGTCAGTCCCGAATCGACGATTGAGCCGAACTTGGCGACGGAATGGACAATCAGCGACGACGGCTTGACCTACACCTTCACCCTCGCGGAGGGCGTGACCTTCCACGATGGGTCGGACTTCACTTCCGCCGACGTCGTTTTCACGTTCAACCGCCTCAAGGAAGTGTCGTCGCCGGCGATCAACCTGCTCGGCGAGTTTGAGGTTTCCGCGCCGGATGAGGGCACGGTTGTCTTCACCCTGCCCGAAGTCAACGCCGATTTTCTCTACGGCGTGGCGGCGCGGCAAGCGCTGATCCTGCCTGAAGGGCAGACAAGCCCGAACACGATCGCCGAAGGCGATAACCTTTACGTGAACTTCAACGGCACGGGCGCGTTCACGCTTGAGTCGTTCGATCCGGGCGCGCGCGCTGTGTTCGCTGCCAACGAGAATTACTGGCAGGGTGCGCCGTCGCTCGCGGCGATGGAGCACATCTACATTGACGACACGGTGGCGCAGGTCGACGCGCTTCTGAGCGGCGAGCTTGATTTCATCTTCAAAGTGCCGATCCAGCAGGTGGATCGCATCGAGGCGGCGGAAGGTGTGAACGTGCTTCAGGGGGAAACCAGCCATCACCCGGTCATCCGAGTCCGCACCGACGCAGGGTCGATCGGCGAAGACCCGCGCGTGATGCAGGCGTTGAAGTTCGCCACTGACCGCGACCTGCTCAACGAAATTCTGCTTCAGGGACGCGGCACCGTCGGCAACAACGACCCGATCGCGCCAGTATTCTCATTCTTCTATGACGGCTCGGTTGAAAACCAGCCTTACGATCCGGCGCAGGCGTGTAGCCTGCTCGAAGAAGCAGGAATCGGCACGCTGGAAGCGACGCTCTACGCGCCCAACGCCTTTGAGTATCCCGATCTGGCGGCGGTGCTCCAGCAGATGTGGGGCGAAACCGGCTGCATCGATGTCGACATCCAGATTCGCGAAGAAAACTACTACTACGACATGTCGAACCCCGACAACTTCTTCGACGTGCAGCTCGGCATCACCGGCTGGGGCGATCGCCCAACGCCGCAGGTGCTGCTGCGCGAAGCCTACGTCGAGTCCGGCATCGCCACCGCCTTCAACGAAACCCGCTTCGTCGATCCTGAGCTTGAAGACTTGGTCGCCGAAGCCAGCCGCACGACCGATGACGAGGCGCGCCGCGAAATCTACCGGCAGGTGAGCGCGATCTTCCGCGAACGCGGACCGATCATCATCCCGTACTTCGCGCCGCTGTTCGGCGCGATCAGCGACCGCGTGCAGGGGCTGGAAATGGCTGCCTATCCCGGCTTGACCGACTTCCGCAGCGTGTCCCTGAGCAGTTAAACTCATGCGGGGCGAGGCAGCATGCCTCGCCCCGCATCCCCTACGCCTTATGACGACAACAACGCTCAACTCGCCACCACGACAGCTTTCGACGACGCTCAAGAACGCCGCCCGCCAGCTGATCCGCCGCCCGCCGACGTTGATCGGCGCGCTGATCGTCACCGTCTTCATCGTCATGGCGATCTTCGGCTCAATTATTGCCCCGTACCGCTACGACACGATCATTCGCGGCGCAACGCGCCAACCGCCATCGCTCGAACACCCCTTTGGCACAGATAGGCTCGGTCGTGATGTCTACAGCCGCGTGTTGTGGGGCGCGCGCGACATCATCGTCCTGCCAACGATCACAACCGCCCTCTCGGTACTTTTTGGGACGGCGATCGGCTTGACGATCGGCTATTACGGCGGCGTGCTTGACGAGATCGTATCCCGCGCCCTCGACAGCCTGCTGGCAATCCCGGCGCTGGTGCTGGCGTTGGTCATGCTCGCCACGATAGGCGCGTCGCAGGTGGGCATCATCATTGTCGTTGTCGTCCTTTACACGCCGATCGTCGCCCGCGTCGTCCGCAGCGCGACGCTCAATCTGCGCGCCGCCGGCTATATCGAAGCGGCGAAGCTGCGAGGCGAGGCGACATCGTACATCCTCGCGCGCGAAATCCTGCCCGGCGTCCTGCCAGCACTGGTCGTCGAGGGAGCGCTGCGCTTCTCTTACGCCATCTTCCTGACCGCGTCGCTCGGCTTTCTCGGCTTGGGCGTTCAGCCGCCCTCGCCGGACTGGGGGCGCATGGTCAACGAAGCGCGCGAGTCGTTCGCGCAGACGCCGTGGGCGCTCTGGTATCCGGCGGGCGCGATCGCCCTGCTGATCATCGGCGTCAACCTGCTGTCCGACGGACTGCGCCGCATTTTCCGTTATGAAGGTCAACTTGGATGACAACTCCGATCGTTCAGGTCGAAAACCTGAATATCGATTACCAGCTTGACAGGACGTGGCACAACGTTCTGTATGACGTTTCGCTGTCGATCAACCCGCTCGAAATCCACGGGCTGGTCGGCGAGAGCGGCAGCGGCAAGTCGACGCTCGCGCTGGCGCTGATGAACTACTTCGCCGCGAACGCGCGCGTTTCATCAGGGCGCGTCCTGTTCGATGGTGAGGACTTACTGCGCAAGCCAGTGTCGGACATGCGCCGCCTGTGGGGTAAGCACATCAGCCTCGTGCCGCAGGATTCGCTGGCGTCGCTCAACCCGTCACACCCGATCGGCGAGCAGATTGCCGAAATCACGCGCCTGCATGAAGGCTTGTCGCGCGGCGACTCGTGGGCGCGCGCTGTCGATATGTTACGGCAGGTCAAAATCGCCGATCCCGAAGCGGTGGCAAAGCGCTACCCGCACCAGTTGAGCGGCGGCATGCAGCAGCGCGTGACGATCGCCATGGCGCTGATCGCGCAGCCGCGCCTGCTGATCCTCGACGAACCAACAACCGCGCTCGACGTGACGACGCAGGCGGTGATCGTCGACCTGTTCCGCGACCTGATCCACGACAACCGCGCCGCCGCGCTCTACGTGTCGCACAACCTCGGGCTCGTGGCGCAGTTATGCGACCGCGTGACCGTGCTCTATGGCGGCGAAGTTATGGCGAGCGCGAGCGTCGAGGACATTTTCCTGCGCCCGATCCACCCGTACACGATCAGCCTGCTTGCCAGCCTGCCGCGTATGACCGAAGGCACGGAAACGCGCCTGCCGACGATCGAAGGCACAGCGCCATCGCTGACCGAACGACCGAAAGGCTGCGTCTTCGCGCCGCGCTGCCCGGCGGCACTGCCCCTATGCCATGAAGAGAAGCCGCCGCTGGAACACCTTGACGACGACCGGCTTGTGAAGTGCCACCGCTGGCGTGAAATCGCCGACGGCTCGCTGATCATCGACACGACGCCGAAGGAACTGGCGATCCCCGCGCCGCCGCGCGAGCGCGATGTATTGACGGCGACCGACATGCAAAAGACGTTCGGCAAGTCGAGCCTGACGGATCGGCTGCTCATGCGCCAACCGCACGCTGTCCACGCCGTCGACGGCGCCTCGCTCCAAATCCGCGAGGGCTCAACGTTCGGCTTAGTGGGCGAAAGCGGCTGCGGCAAGACGACACTCGCCCGGCTGATCGTCGGGCTGGAAAGCGCCGACGGCGGCGAGATGCAGCTTCTCGACATGCCGTTAAGCTACGAGCTTCGCAAGCGCCCGCGCGAAATCCTGCGCGAACTGCAAATGGTGTTTCAGAATCCGAACGACGCCCTGAACCCGTACCAGACCGTCGGGCAGCAGATCGCGCGGACGATCAAGCGGCTGAGCGGAGAGAAGCTCACGCGCGCGGCGATGCAAGAGCGCGTCGCCACCCTGCTCGACGCGGTCAGGCTGACGCCGCAGTACGCCAGCCGCTACCCGACCGAGTTGAGCGGCGGCGAAAAGCAGCGCGTCGCCATCGCCCGCGCCTTCGCCACCAACCCCAAGCTGGTTGTCGCCGACGAGCCGACGTCGTCGCTCGACGTGTCGGTGCAGTCGGTGATCCTCAACCTGCTCAAAGACCTGCGCGCGCGGCAGGGCGCGTCGTACCTGCTGATTTCACACGACCTGAACGTCGTCAGTTACCTTGCCGATCGGATCGCCGTCATGTACCTCGGCGAGATCGTCGAGGAGGGCACGCCCGATCAGGTATATAACCCGCCGTCGCACCCCTATACCGAGGCGCTGCTGTCGGCGATCCCGAATCCCGACCCGACGGTACAGCAGAAGCGCATCCGGCTTGAGGGCGAAGTCCCCGCCACGGTTCCGCAGGGCTGCCCGTTTCACACGCGCTGCCCGCGTAAACTCGGTGCGATCTGCGAGGTCGAAGCGCCGCCATACCGCGACGCCGGCGACGGGCATTTCATCCGCTGCCACATCCCAGTTGAAGAACTGGCGGCGCTCCAACAGACGCTGCCGGAGAAAGCCTGACCATGCTGCGCTTCCTCGTCCGCCGCTTCTTCCTGCTCTTGGTGACGCTGTTAATCACGTCGGTCGTGGTGTTCGGGCTGACGCAGGTGCTCCCCGGTGACGTGCCGCGCCTGATCCTCGGACGCGAAGCGCCGCCCGCCGCCGTCGAGAACCTGCGCGAGCAGCTCGGCTTGAATGTCCCCGTGCCACAGCAGTACGTCAATTGGCTGACCGGCTTCATCGAAGGCGATTGGGGGACATCATTCACCGGTGGCAGCGCGCCAATCCGCCCGCTGGTCATGGATCGTCTCGGCAACTCGATGCGGCTGGCGCTGCTGACTCTCCTGATCAGCATCCCGATCTCGATCCTGCTCGGCGTGATCGCCGGGCTGCGCGAGAACACGTGGGTTGACAGCCTGATCTCGATCCTGACGCTGTCGGTCGTCGGGCTGCCGGAGTTCGTCACCGGCTTGATCCTGATCAATGTGTTCGCGCTCGGCTTCGGCTGGTTCCCGGCAAGCTCGACGGTCGCGGCAGGCGCGCCGCTCGGCGAATGGCTGCGCCAGTTGATCCTCCCCGCCATCACGGCGACGTTCGTCCTGATGGCGTATGTCGTCCGCATGACGCGCGCGGGCGTGATCGACGAGCTAAAGAAGCCGTATGTGCGGACGGCGATCCTCAAGGGGCTGCCACAGCGTCAGGTGATCTTCAAACATGTGCTGCGCAACGCGCTCCTGCCGACGATCACCGTGATCGCTGTGTCGTTCGGCTGGTTGATCGGCGGCTTAATCGTGATCGAGAACGTCTTCAGCTATCCCGGCTTGGGGCGTCTCATGACCAACGCCGTCGAGCGCAAGGACATCCCCTTAATGCAAGCTGTCGTCATGATGACGATCTTCTTTTACGCGCTGTCGAACCTGCTCGCCGACATCGTCTACGCGCTGCTCAACCCGCGCATCCGGCTTGAATGACGGTCTTCTGAATCTATACTGTTCAGTGCCCGCCGCGAACTGTAAACTGTCTACTGTCAACTGTGAGTTTGAGGTATTCCTATGCCGTTATATGACTACCGCTGCGCCAACGGCCATGCGTTTGAAGCCCGTCACGGATTCGACGATCCCGCGCCCGCCTGCCCCACCTGCGGCGCGGCGGACGTGCAGCGCGTCATCACCAGCGCGCCGGGGATCATGCAGGGGATGGCGGCGAGTCCCGGCAAGAACGCCAGCAAGGAACAACTCCGCAGCAAATGGGCGGAAGAAACGCCAAAGCTGCGCGAAAAGCTCGTCAGCAAGCTCGGCGAGGAAACCGTCGACAAGTACGCCCCAACGCTCAACACGAAGTACGAGTGAAAAGAAGTTCACAGTTTGCCGTTCTCCGTTCGGACGCTACACTTATGCGCCATTGGTAGTACGCACAGACGGAATACAGAAGGAACGAAGATGGCGCTGAAAGTCACGCTATTTGGTGGAACCGGACAGGGAAAAACCTGTTACACGCTCGCCCTACTCTATCTGATGGTCGACGGCATCGACGGCTTCCGCATCGAGGACGAGGACGTGAACACGACGACCAAGTACATGAAGCCGTGGAGCGACTTCGTCATGGTCAAGGAATGGCCCGCGCCGACGATGGGTCGCCGCGAGGATAAGTTCCGACTCTACTTCCAAGACCAGTTCATCACCGAGTTCCTGTGGGTCGACTATCAGGGCGGCGCGATCAACCAGCCAACGGACGAATCCGACGCGGCGGCGCAGCTTCACGCCGACATTCAGGAGAGCAACGCCGTCATCATCGTCGCCGACGCCTACACGATCGCGACGCGCCCGCTGATCGAGGCGCGTATGCTCACGTCCGCGCCGCTGATCTTCCACCTGCTCAACAGCTACAAGTTCAAACCGGCGCAGGACGGCGACATGGGCGTCAACGAGGGGATCACGATCACGATCGTCCTGACCAAAGCTGACGCCCTGCCGGACGAATTCAAGGCGAACAACTACGAGAAACTCTACGCCAAGGCGCGGCAGGTCTTTCAGGGCGTGTACGATTTCATCCACGAGGAACGCGCCAAGGTCAGCGGGCTGCGCCCGTGGCTCTACCCGTCGGCGATGTTGGCGGTGTCGATCGTCGGCGAAGGCAATGCGGCGCTCGTCAACGAGGGTAAGGGCTATGAACTGGCAAGCTTCCAGCTTGAAGGTTCGCCCGACCCGCAGAATATCCAGTACCCGTTCCTGTATGCCATCGGCAACGAACTTGACCGCACGGCGCTGATCCTCGAAGAGGAAATGGACGACCTCGAAGCGCGGCTGTCGCGGCTCGACAAGAACGTGCTGGCGCGCATTTTGCGCGGACGCACGATCCGCCAACTGCATGAGGAACGGCAGGAACTCGCCGAACGCCTCAAGGAACTCGAACCCAAG
>JAEVZT010000114.1 GCA_023392115.1 Chloroflexota bacterium | reverse complement strand
TTTGCAGCCCGGCTTCCTCATGCTTCAAGACTGGGACGCGCAGGGCTACGGCCTGCCGCTGCCGCTGATCCTGAACCTATTCGAGCGCGTCGACGCGTTCAAGTCGATCAAGATTGAGGTCGTCCCGGCAGGCGTGAAGTATACAGAGGTGCTTCAGGCGACCGGCGGCGAACTGCACGTCGCCGGCGGTTGGGCGGTCACGCAGATGATCGAGGCTCTCGACCGTCACGTGCATACCCTGATGCCGACCGGACTGCACCCGGTTTACACGCGCATTTACACGCGCTATCAGATGGGTGAACGCGCCGAAGCCGTCGCCCTGTTCCGCCGCTTGCAGCCGACTCTGATGTTCTCAAACCAGCATCTCGACATCTCGATCCACTTCTTCAAACGCCTGCTCCACCGTCAGGGGATTTACCCGTCGGATCGTGTGCGCCCGCCGATCCTGCCGTTTGACTGCTACCACGCGCGCATCGCCGACGAGCTGATACACGACGCGCTCGAACTGGTGCGCGAGGTCGAGGCGCAGTAATGGATTTTCGCGGCAAACATGTTCTCGTCACCGGTGCGTCGCGCGGCATTGGGCGGGCGTGCGCGCTCGAATTCGCCCGGCTAGGCGCGCGCGTGGCTGTCCATTACCACACCAACCGCGCCGCCGCCGAAGCAACGCTCGCGCAGCTTGCAGGGGATGGGCATATCGCCGTCGCGGCGGACATTGCCGACGGGGACGCGGTCGCCACGTTGGTCGAATCGGTCATCAGCGCCTTCGGGCGGATCGACGTGCTGGTCAACAATGCCGGTATCTTTGAGGAACACCCGCCGGCGGCTGTCGATTACACGACGTGGCGGGCGGCATGGTCGCGCATCCTGTCGACAAACCTGACCGGCACAGCCAATGTCTCGTACTGCGTCGCCCAGCATATGATCGCTGCGGGGGGCGGGCGCATCATCAACATCTCGTCACGCACCGCCTTCCGCGGCAAGCCGGAATCGCCAGCGTATGCTGCCAGCAAAGCCGCCATTAACGCGCTGAGTCAAAATCTGGCGGTGGCGCTCGCTCCACACAATATTCATGTCTACGCGATCGCGCCGGGAGTCGTCGAAACAGACATGGCAGCGCGCGACAAGGAGAGTCCGGCGTGGGAAGCGATCCGCAGCCAAAGTCCGCTCGGTCGCGTCGCAACGCCGGAAGATGTCGCCCATACGGCGGCGTTTCTCGCCTCTGACGGCGCGGAAATGCTGACCGGCGGCATCATCGACGTAAACGGCGCTTCTTACCTGCGTACCTGACCCGCTACACCAGCCACTCGCGCAGCGGATCGTCGCACCAGACCTGCGCCTCGATGTAACGGTCAGGTCCACTCGCTCCGTCAGGATTCCATATCTGTGGCAGCCCGTAACGCTCGACCAGACCCGGCAGTTCATACAGCGTGTATACCTGCCTGCGATACGGCTTGCCATCGACGAATCGCATCGCCGGAAACGTGTCGCCGTACGTAAAGCTGACGTGCTGCGGATGAACGCGGTCTAGCGGGATGCTCAGATCGCAGCCGACCTCGTACCAGCTCCTGACCCACTCGCAGCTGCCGAGGATCATGTAATGCGGTCGAGCGCACAAGGGCGCGCCACCTTTGTCGATGAACCGGGCGCGCACGTAGGCTTCTAGCGCGCGGCGGATCGACAGGTAATCCTCGGCACGACGGCTGGCAAACCCCTCGCCCGCGCGCCGGATTTCGTTCAAGACCGCTTCAGCCTCGCCCGGTGGCAGATTGGACAGGCTGCGGAACGGTCTGCGACGGCAGTCATAGTAGTGGTACAGCCGGTCAGGCAGCATGATCGAGGCTTACGACCGTCCGCGCTCGTAATACAGCGCAGCGCCGGTCGCCAGCGCACCCACCAGTTCCCACACCCCAACCCCGAGGAAACCGGTCGGCGCGATTCCATTGGCGACCGCCAGTGTAAAAACGGTGAACGTGACGATGCGGAACGGCACTGTCCAGCGGAAGAACGGCTTCCAGTTGGTCAGCGCCGCCAGCATGTAATAGACTCCCATGTTGAGCGACGCCATCGACGACGCGGTGACGAAAGTAAGCGTATAGTCTCCGGCGGAACGCGCGGCACGTTCCGTGACTTCAAAGCTGAGCATATTCAGTAGGGTTTCCGGCTGAATTAAGCCGAAGATGCCGAGCATCGCTGCCAGCAGCCCGAAGATAAACATTGTCCAACTCGAAACATTGCGAAGACGCAGATCTGACAACCCCATGTGTTCGCTTTCCTTAAGGTACAATCAATCCTTGTTAATTATATTATGGAGGAAGGCTGTGAAGAGTATGGAGAAATGATTGTGCCCGTAAATCTTCAGATCAGCGATGATCAAACGCACTTGATCTACGAGTTCAGCGACCCGATTAACATGGACGAGTTGGTCGAAGCGTACAAGCAGGAACGCGCTTTCCGTGACTCGATCCCGCACGTCATACACTCCATCGTCGACATGTCGCAGTTGAAGCGCATCCCTGCCAACTGGCTCGTCGCCAAAGCCGGGCCGGGATTCACCCACCCGCGCGCAGGCGAGATCGCGTTTGTCGGTTTGTCGGTCAGCTTGCAGATGATCGTCTCGACGATCTCCAAGCTTGTCGGCTACAAGCGGCTGAAGGTTTTCGGCTCGCGCGCCGAAGCCGAAGCCTACATCAAGGCGCTTGTGGCGAAGCAGCCTGCGTCGTCATCGACCTAGCTGCCAGCGCGCTGCCGATGGCGAAGCTGAAGCTTGACCTACACGACATCTACAATCGCGGCGACAAAATCGAAGCCGAGCTTAACCGTGTCATGCAGGAAGCGATCGACAAGAAGATCGCGCGTGTCGAGATCATCCCGGGCAAGGGGAGCGGTGCGCTGAAAAAGAAAGTGTTGAGATACTTAGATCAGAAGCACATCCGCGCGCTGTATCACCGGGTCGAAAAAGACGACAAGAATTTCGGGCGCATATTTGTACACTTCAAGCACTAGGGTTCGACGCTAATCACGCAGGCGCACGTAGACGACTGCGCCGCCGCGTACTTTCGTCCGGCGGATGTCGAACCACTCCTTATGCGCCTGCACCAGATGCATCAACTGGCGGTAGCCATAGGTGCGCGGGTCAAAACCGGGGTCGAGCTGGCGCAGCTTATTTCCGACCGCGCTCAACGTCGCCCAACCGTCATCTTGCGCCGCGGACTCAAACGCCGCCCGGAACAGGCGCTCCAGCTGACTTTGCGGGCTGTCAACTTCCGGCGGCACAACGTCTACCACGCTGTCATCGTCAGAATCAACAACGGGCGTCAGGTCTTCTTTCTCGCCATTCAACGACAGATTTTCGGTGTAAACAAACAGATCGCAGGCGTTGACGAACGCGCGCGGCGTGTTCTGCTTACCAATCCCCATCACGAACAGGTTCTTCTCGCGAATGCGCGTCGCCAGCCGGGTATAGTCGCTGTCGCTCGAGACGAGGCAGAAGCCGTCGACGCCAGCCGTGTAGAGAATATCCATCGCGTCGATGATCATCGCGCTGTCGGTTGAATTCTTGCCGACGGTATAGCGGAACTGCTGCACCGGCTGAATCGCGTAGGTGTGAAGCACCTCTTTCCAACTTTTGAGCTGCGGCAGCGTCCAGTCGCCGTACACGCGCCGTATCGTCAGCACGCCGTACTTATTCGCTTCCGCCAAGATTTCGCCCAAAAGCGACGCCTGCGCGTTGTCCCCATCGATTAGTAAGGCGAGCCGCCTGTTTTCCGCCATGTCATCCCCCGCAGTTCTTGCGCATCAGAATCTAGCTTGATGGTAACACGAGCGACGAGTATCCACCCTTTCAGACCCGCGATCAACTGCCGGATTCATCCGCCTTCACGACAGGTGGCGAGTGTCGATCTCCGTCTCCTGTCATGCCGCGATCATGACAGATTACACATCACAACCGCGCCGGCGCAACAGCCCTAAATCATGGACGTATAGGGATGGTGGAAGCAGGCATCCGGCAGCCTGTAGAAACAGGAAACGCACGATGGTCAACAAAGCGATGTTGTCCGGCAGTTTGAGAACCACGCTCACAGCGCCGAGCTATACATCTGATGCGACGCTGCCCACCTCGATTACGAAAGCTGCAAGCAAGCAGACCTACTACACGATCCGCTACCTCGTCGACAAGCAGCGGACGCTCAACGCTTACCGCGCCTACGCCTACTTTCGCTGGGTTGACGACTGGCTTGACGACCAACTGTCTGACCCCGCCGATCGGCAGGCGTTCGTCGAGCGACAGCAGGCGCTGATCGACTGCGCGTACAGGGGTGATCGGATGTGCGCGCGTACCGCCGAAGAACAGATGCTGATCGACCTCGTTCGCAGCGAGGAACAGACGCACACCGGCTTGAAACTGTATATCGAGCACATGATGGCGGTTATGGCATTCGACGCCAACCGCCGGGGCAGGCACGTCACGGGCGCGCAGCTCGAAGCATACACACTCGATTTAGCGACCGCCGTCACCGAAGCGATGCACTACTACATCGGTCACGAGGGCTATTCGCCGCGCGGCGAAACGCGCTACCTTGCCGTGATCGCCGCCCACATCACGCACATGCTGCGCGACACCTGCGAAGACGTCGCCGCCGGTTATTACAACATCCCGGTTGAGTACCTTGAGGAACATCACATTACCCCGTGGGACATCGACACACCCGCGTACCGGGCATGGGTCAAGAGCCGCGTCGAGCTGGCGCGCGCTTACTTCCGCGAAGGCAAGCGTTATCTGGCACAGGTCGAAAGCCTGCGCTGTCGCGCTGCCGGTTACGCCTATACCGCCCGTTTTGAAACCATACTCGATATCATCGAGCGCGAAGGTTATCTGCTTCGCGCCGCGTACCCGGAGCGCAAGAGCCTGCGCGCCGGGCTGCGGATGGGCTGGTCAACGCTCGCGCTTTGCCTCTTAGGCGCCGCCTAGCAAGTTCTCAACGGGGGGGAATCATGACTGCACGTTCGGCAATCGTCATCGGCGCGGGGATCGGTGGGATCACGACGGCGGCGCACCTCGCGCGACAGGGGATGCGCGTCACTGTATTCGAAAAGTACCATCAGGCGGGCGGGCGCTGCAATACCTTCACGCGCGAAGGACACCGCTTTGACACCGGACCGACGCTGTTCATCATGCCGCTCGTTTACGAAGCTGAATTCGCCGCTCTCGGCGCGTCGCTGCACGACATGCTTGAGCTTCAGCGCGTCGACCCAACTTACCGCCTTGTCTTCGACGACGGCAGTGGGCTCGGCTTGACATCCGACATGAAGGCGATGCACGATCAGCTTGAGGCGATCGAGCCGGGCAGCTTCGACGGCTTCCTGCGCTATTTCGAGGAAGGTCACCGCCACTACACGCTCGGCATGGAGCAGCTGGTGAACCGCGACTTTCGCAGCGCCGCCCAGTTCTTCTCGCCGCGCAATCTGCCGCTCCTGTTCAGCCTCAAACCGCTCGCCCGCCACTATGATCACATGGCGTCTTACTTCAAGACGAATCGACTCAAGGCGGCGTTCACGTTTCAAGATGTCTACATGGGACTCAGCCCGTTTGAAGCTGCCGCCACCTTCTCGATGATGCCGTATACCGAGCTTGCGCACGGCGTCTGGTATCCCAAAGGCGGCATGTACCGGATCGTCGAAGCGCTGATGGAGGTCGCGCGCAGCGCGGGGGTTGAATTCGTCTTTGATAGTGATGTCAATCATATCGACGTGAACGGCGGGCGGGCGCGCGCCGTCGTGCTCGCGGATGGTCAGCGCGTCGAAGCCGATGCGATTGTCGCCAATGCCGACCTGCCCTACGTCTACGACAAGCTGCTGCCCGACCGTGACCTCGCCGAAAACCTCAAGCGCAAGCGTTACTCGTGTTCGGTGGTCAGTTTCTTCTGGGGCGTCGATAAGCCCTACCCGGCGCTCGGTCCGCACACGCTGTTTCTGGCGGACGATTACCGCGCCAACTTCGACAGCATCATCGGCGACCTCGACGTGCCGCGGAACCCCAGCCTCTACATTCACGCGCCCGTACGCCTCGATGCGTCACTAGCGCCAGAGGGTCAGGACACGCTGATCGCCATCGTCCCGGTTGGTCACATGGACGAGGACGGTGAGCAGGACTGGTGCGCCATTCGCAGCCGCGCGCGCAAGGCGGTTTTTGACAGGCTGGCGCTGCTCGGCATCACCGATCTTGCAGATCACATCAAGTTCGAGGTCAACTACACGCCGCTCTCGTGGCGTAAACGTTACAACCTGCTCAAAGGCTCGACGCACGGGCTGTCACACACGTTGATGCAGCTCGCCTACATGCGACCACACAACCGCCACCCGCGCTACGACAACCTCTACTTCGTCGGCGCGAGCACTCACCCCGGCACGGGCGTACCGACCGCATTGATTGGTGGTCATCAGGTTGCCGCTCGCCTCGTACAGGAACAGTGCTAGCCGCGCGGCTCAATCGGGCAGTAAGTTGCGGGCAGCAGAGACATTCGGAATAATATCCGGTCTGCTGCCCGTTTCTTGATCAACAGACAAAGTGAGCGCCCATGTCTCTCGAACTGTGGACTGCCGTCGACGATTATCTCCAAGACCTGATCGTGCCACCCGATCCCGCGCTCGACGCGGCGATGGACGCGAGCGAAGCCGCCGGACTTCCGGCGATCGCGGTGAGTCCGGCACAGGGCAAATTCCTGATGCTGCTGGCTCAGATTCAAGGCGCGCGAACGATCCTTGAGATCGGCACGCTCGGTGGCTACAGCACGATCTGGCTGGCGCGCGCGCTGCCCGCCGACGGTCGCCTGATCACGCTCGAAGCCGTCCCGAAACATGCTGAAGTCGCCAGCGCCAATATCGCCCGTGCGGGACTATCGGATCGGGTCGAGGTGCGCGTTGGCAAGGCACTTCAGACGCTTCCTCAGCTTGAGGCGGAAGGAGTGTCCCCGTTCGACCTGATCTTCATCGACGCCGACAAGCAGAACAACCCGCACTATCTGGCTTGGGCGCTCAAGTTCTCGCGGCGCGGCGGCCTGATCATCACCGATAACGTCATTCGTGACGGCAGGGTGATTGACGCTGCCACCGATGATCCGAACATTCAGGGCGTGCGCCGTTTCCACGAACTCGTCGCCGCTGAGCCGCGCTTGAGCGCCACGACGATCCAGACCGTCGGCAGCAAAGGCTACGACGGATTTACGCTCGCCGTCGTCGACTAACCCCATGCCGCGCACGATCGGCACGCTTGCCGAGAAATCGCTTCACGCGGCGCTCAAAGCCTGTTACGCCCGCCCTGACGACCGGCTTGAGTGCGAGCTTGACGGTTATATCATTGACATCCTGCGCCCGGTTGACGACCAAGACGGTTCGTACCAGTGCATCGAAATCCAGACGCGCAGTTTGGCGAAAATGAAACCGAAGCTCGCCGCGCTCCTCAACCGTCATCGCGTGCGCGTCGTCTACCCGATCGCGCGGGAACGGTATGTCGTCCGCGTCGATCGGGACGGCGCGATCAGCAGCCGTCGCAAATCGCCAAGGCGTGGAACTGTCTATCACCTGTTCCCCGAACTGGTTAGCTTTCCTGCATGGGTGCAGCATCCCAACTTCTCGCTCGAAGTCCCGTTGATCCGCGAGGAGGAGGTGTGGGTTGATGACGGACGGGGAAGCTGGCGGCGCAAGCATTGGAGTATCCATGATCGCCGCCTGCTCGATGTAGTTCAAGTCACAACCCTCGCCAACACCGACGATTTCGTCGCTCTGCTGCCGCCCGCGCTGCCACCCACCTTCGACAGCAGAGAACTTGCTGACGCCATCCGTCAGCCGCGCTACATCGCGCAGAAAATGGCATACTGCCTGCGCGAAATGGGCGTGCTGCAAATCACCGGCAAGCGCGGAAACGCCCTGCTCTACGCGCACAGTGATCATGCACTGCCTTAACTCCACCTTGCTTCCGCTTTGCGCTATCATGATCAGTGTTCGCGTACGCATTCAAAACGCGAACGCCACACAAGGATCGGTCATCATGGCAGCCTCGTCCCGGCGACTCGCGCTGGCTTTCCTCGTGCTTCTGTTCAGCAGTGCTACCCTGCTGCTCGCGCAGACCACAGATGAAGCGCCCATTCCGCTCGAATTCAATCAGACGGTGAACGGAGAATTGTCGGGCATTGGCGACACCATCACCTACAGCTTTGAAGTGCCCGTAGGCGAAGACGTTGTCGTCAGCTATCAGGCAGACAGAATGGTCCTCGACAGCTACTGCATGAACATCGTCACGGCGGCATCAGACGAGCGTGAGTGCTACACCGAAGGCGGCGGGGGCGAAGGCGCGGTGTCACCCGTCCGGCTGATCGCTGCCACCAACCGCCCAAACGCACGGCAGACGGTCGAAGTGACGCTTCGCCGCCCGCTTGACGGCGTCGCGCGCTACGCGCTGACAGTCTATCCCGTTCCGATCCAGTACCTGACGCTCGGGCAGACTATCACCGTTGATCAAGAGCGCGACCTGCCCTACCGCGTCTATACGCTTGATGCTGATCCCGCGCAGCCGTTCACGATCCAGATCGAGGACAACGACGCGACGGGCGATTTCCTGTGGGTCGCCAGCGAGCCATACCAGCCGAACTTCCCCGCTATCTCTAGAGAACGCCTCGTATTTCCGCCGGATGTAGACGGTGCATGGAGTGACGGACTTGGCTTCGTCCAACTCTACTATCTTGGCGGGCAGACTTTTCGTGTCCTGATCGCCGCCTCGAATGACTATACGATACATTCGACCGCGCTTGACGTACAGCCGATCGACGCCGGACAGCCCATGACGGCGACCGTCTCCTATCGCCAGCCGATACAGGTGTTCCGCCTCAACACAATGCCGGGACGTGCCGGCAGCATTCAGGCACAGTTGACAGACGGAACAGGGGCAAACATCGTCGCCTACACGACCGATATACCCTTTGGCGACCGGCTTGTCCTGAACGAAGATCAGCCGTCAGGCACAATCGAGCATGCAATCGCGCGCGGCGATCTGTTCGTCAAAGTGCAGATTCCGGTTCAGTTCACGCGCAGCGCCGCGAGCGTGACGCTGGAATGGCAGCCGGATAACTAGTCGTCTACCAGTCGGGCAGGCATATCGAGAAAGTCGCCGTAGGCGCGGGCGGCGAGTGCTGCCCCTTCACGCTGCGCGGTGGTCAGCGGCGCGAACGGCTCAAG
>JAEVZT010000118.1 GCA_023392115.1 Chloroflexota bacterium | reverse complement strand
CCCATCGACAGCGCAAACGGTAAACCTGCGGTCATGAAAGCTCCCCGATCTATCGCCTAATCTGATTCACTGCCCCGCCCTGCTCGGCGAGCTGACGGCGAACGTTGTCGGTCGGGATTTCGAGCAGGATGACCAGACGTTCCGCCAGACGGCGGAATACCGGCGCGGCGACAAGCGAACTCCAGTATTCGGTCGGGCGGTCGAGCTTGACGAGCACGCTGATCTGCGGGTCGTCGGCGGGCAAGAAGCCGACGAACGTCACGATCGACGCGCCCTGCTCGTAGCCGATTGCCGTTGGAATTTGCGCCGTCCCGGTCTTGCCGGCGATCGTGTAGCCGGGGACAGAAGCCCGCGAGTCAAGCCCTTCGCTGACGACGGCGACCATCATGTCGGTGACGATGTTGGCGGTTTCGGCGGAAATGGGTCGCCCGAGGTTGGCGGGGCGCGAAGAAATGCGCTCGCCGTTGGCGATGATCTCGTGGACGATGCGCGGCTGCATCATCAAGCCGTCGTTGGCGATCGCGTTGACCGCCGTCAGCATTTGCAGCGGCGTCACCGCCACCCCTTGACCGAAACTGTTGGTCAGGAGCTGGCTTTCGCTCCAGTCTTCGTCGCCGGGGACAGCCATCTGACCGTCCTGTTCGCCTTCGAGGTCAACGCCGGTCAGCCGACCGATGCCGAAGTCGCTCATCATGCGGTAGAAGTCATTTGGACCCATGCGCAGGCTGATCGTGGACGCGCCGACGTTCAATGAGTTGACGAGAATCTGCGTCACATCGGTCGTGCCGTACGCCTGTTGATCCCAGTTGCGAACTTCGATACCTGCCTCGCGCAGTACCCCCTGATCGTTGTAGGTGAAATCAGGCGTGATCGCGCCGAGATCGAGCGCCGCCGCGACCGTCAATACCTTCATCACCGACCCCGCCTCGTACTGCATACCGATCGCCGGGTTGTTCCACACGTTCGGATTGTCGGTTTCTGTATAGGCGTTCGGGTCGAACGAAGGATAGCTCGCCATCGCCAGAATGTCGCCGTTGCGCGGATTCATGACGAGGATCGTCCCCGCCGTCGCCCCGGAACTCTCAATCGCGCGCTGCAATTCGCTCTCCGCGATGAACTGCACGTCGCGGTCGATCGTCAGGATGAGGTCGCCGCCGCGATCCTCATCCCAGTCGGTGAGTTCGACCTGAAACGGGATGTTGCTGACGCGCCGTTCGCGCACGCGCCCGGTAAGCTGGCTGTTATAGTAGCCCTCGACGCCGTAATAACCGACCAGATCGCCGCCGACGAAGCCGATCAGCTGCGCGGCGACCGAACCCTGCGGGTAGCTGCGGCGCGGCACGGATTCCATCGTGATCTCGCGCAGGTTCAACTGGCGGATGCGCGCCGCGACTTCGGCGGGCACGCGCTGTGCGACGGGAACCCACACCTCGTCGCTCGTCAGCATTTCGTAGACTTGGAGTTCCGACAAGCCGAGGATCGAGGCGATCTGCGTCGCGCTGCTGCGCGGATCGGTGACAAGCGCCGGGCTGACGCCGATGCTGTATTCGAGCGTGTTGACCGCCAGCGCCTCGCCCTGCCGGTCATAGATCATGCCGCGCGCCGCGGCGAGATGCAGCGTGCGCGTGTAGCCGCTGTCGCGCAGGCGGTTCAGGTATTCGTCAACCGCCGGATCGAGCGGGAACTGAAACGACGCCAAGCGAATCAACAGGATCAGGCTGGCGACGATCAGCGCGGCGACGACGAAAGGCAGGCGTTTACGAAAGACATCCTGCTGCTGGCTAACTGTCCCCTGCATTACGACGCCTCCTGCTGCCGGCTGGCGAACTGCTCGATCTGCTGCCGCAGCATGTCCCACTGCTGCTCAACCCAGCCGGTGAACGATTCATCGTAATCCGGGACTGGCTGTTCCTGCGTCGTCAAGACGGCGAGCGCCGGCGACGGGTTCGGGTTGTAACCGTCGATCACGATGTACTGAATGTCTTCCGATGATGCCGGCACAAAGCCGAGTTCGAGCGCCCGCCGTTCGAGGCGCGGCATGCTCTGATAACCGGCGATCTCCGAGCGAAGCTGCTCGTTCTGCTGCTCGAGGTCGTTGCGCTCCTGAATCATCTCCTCAAGCTGCCTGCCGAGCGTCGTCGTCGCCGCCGACTGGGACAGGTAGAGCGCGCCGATCAGAATGGCGACGAACAAGCCGAGCGTCGCCAGATAGACCACCTGCCGCTGCGGTCGCCAGCGCGACCTGTCGAGCGTGTGCTGAATCCAGTTTTGCGTCGCCATACTTATAACTTCTCCACAATACGTAACTTAGCGCTCCGGCTGCGCGGGTTGCGCGCGCTTTCGGCTTCATCCGCCACCAGCGGCTTGCGCGTGATTGGGCGGACACTCGCCTGATGCCCGCAGACGCAGACCGGCACTTTCGGCGGGCAAATGCAGTCGGTGCTCGCCAGCCTGAACGCCTCCTTGACGATCCGGTCTTCGAGGCTGTGAAAGCTTATGACCGCCAGCCGCCCACCCGGTCGCAGCAGGTCAATCGCGATCGGCAGCACGCGCTCGACCGCCTGAAGCTCGTCGTTGACGGCGATGCGCAGGGCTTGAAAGACGCGCGTCGCCGGGTGAATCTTGTCGTCGTGACGGCGCGGTGACGCCTTCTCGATCGCCGCCGCGAGATCGCGTGTCGTCTGGTACGGGCGGGCGCGCACGACGGCGCGGGCAATGCGCCGGCTGTCGCGTTCCTCACCGTAACGGTAGAAAATATCAGCGAGTTCGCTTTCGTCAAGCGTGTTGACGAGATCGGCGGCGGTTGGATGCCCCGAATCGCCCGGATCGAAACGCATGTCGAGCGCGCCTTCATGGCGAAAGGCGAAACCGCGCTCCGGCGTATCCAACTGCATTGACGACACGCCGAGATCGAGCAGGATCGCGTCGACGCCTGTCCAGCCGAGCCGAGTCGCTTCGTCAGCCATCGACAGGTAGCTCGCGTGGACTATGTGCACGCGTGAGCCATAGGGCGCGAGGTTCGCCCGCGCGATCTCGATCGCCATCGGGTCGCGGTCAAGTCCAAGCACTTCGGAGACGCCCGCATCGAGCAGCGCCGCCGTGTGCCCGCCCGCGCCAAGCGTGCCGTCAATCGCCCGCTCCGCCCCGCCTTCAGGGATCAGGTTTTCGAGAACTGCGTCGCGCAGTACCGGAATGTGCATCAACCCGCCTTCACCTTACCTGAAGGCGATTATAGCACCAACCCATCGC
>JAEVZT010000116.1 GCA_023392115.1 Chloroflexota bacterium | reverse complement strand
CGATTCAGGGCATCGGCGCCGGTTTCGTGCCGCAGGTGCTCGACACGCAGATTTACGACGAGGTGATCACCGTCGAAGCCGATGACGCTTTCGACATCGCCCGCCGCATGGCGACCGAAGAAGGGCTGCTGGTCGGCATCTCGTCGGGCGCGGCAACGTGGGCGGCGCTGCAAGTCGCCCGCCGTCCCGAGAATGCCGGCAAGCTGATCGTCGTGATTATCCCGTCATTCGGCGAACGCTATCTCTCAACAGCACTTTACGCCCATCTGGAGGATTAGGGATGTTGGCGGCACTGCGTGAAGATGTCGATTCCGTACTTCAGCGCGACCCGGCGGCGCGTCACTGGTTGCAGGTGATCCTGTTTTACCCCGGCATCCACGCCATCTGGCTGCACCGGCTCGCGCACTGGCTGTGGGGGATCGGCTGGCGCTTCGGCGCGCAGATGATCGCGACCTTTGCCCGTTGGCTGACCGGCATTGAGATTCACCCGGCGGCGAAGCTCGGTCGGCGGCTGTTCATCGATCATGGCATGGGCGTGGTGATTGGCGAGACTGCCGAGGTCGGCGAGGATGTGACGATCTATCACGGCGTGACGCTCGGCGGCGTCAGCCTGTCGCGAGGCAAGCGCCACCCGACGCTCGAAGATCACGTCGTCGTCGGCGCGGGGGCGAAAGTCCTCGGCGCCATCACAGTCGGCAAGCACAGCCGCATCGGCGCGAATGCCGTCGTCGTCAAGAACGTCGAAGCAGAGCAGATCGTCGTCGGCGTGCCGGGACGCGTTGTCACGCGGCGTGGCGCAGCAGCGCCGATCGATCTCCAGCACGATCAGCTGCCGGACGTGCTGTCAGAACGGCTCGACGCGATGATCACACGCTTGGCGCGGATCGAATCCCTGCTGCACGACGAGGACGAAGCATTCGAAGTCGACGGGGATTACGTCATATAGAAGTACCGAGTACCGAGTACTGAGTGCTGAGTTCAAGAGCAAGAAGCTTTACTCAGTACTCAGCACTTGGTGCTCAGTACTTGCTTCACCCTATTCCGAGGATTGCCGACACAATCGCCAGCAGGACGCCGCCCGCCATGACGCTGCCGAGTTGCCCGGCGGTGTTCGCGCCCATCGCGTGCATGAGCAGGAAGTTCTCGTGATCCTCGTCATTCGCCATGCGCGCCGCCAGCCGTCCCGCCATCGGGAACGCGCTGATCCCTGCCGCGCCGATCAGCGGATTAACTCGCCTACCGCTGAGGACGGACATCAGCTTGCCGAACATCAGCCCGGCGGCAGTGTCGATGACAAACGCCAGCAGCCCGAGCAGCATGATCAACACGGTCTGTCCGTTGAGGAAACTCGACGCGGTCATCGTCGAGCCGATCGTCAGCCCGAGGAACAGGGTAGCAATATTGATGATCTCGTTCTGCGCCGACTTGCTCAGGCGATCGACGACGCCGCTTTCGCGCAGAAGGTTGCCGAGCATCAGCATGCTGATGAGCGGGGTGGCTTCCGGCACGAGCAGACCAACCGCCAGCGTGACGACGACCGGGAAGGCGATCAGCGTCAGGCGCGAGATCGGGCGCGGCGCGTACTCCATACGGATCAGCCGTTCTTCTCTGGTCGTCAGCAGGCGCATCAGCGGCGGCTGAATGATCGGGATCAGGCTCATGTACGAGTAGGCGGCGACGGCGATCGGCGCGAGCAGTTCGGGCGCGAGCCGCGTGGCGACGAAGATCGACGTTGGTCCGTCAATCGCGCCAATGATGCCGATCGACGCGGCTTCGTTGAGCGGGAAGCCGAGCAGCGTCGCCAGAATCAGCGTGCCGAAGATGCCGAACTGACCCGCCGCGCCGAGCAGCACCATCCGCGGCTGGGCGAGCAGCGGGCTGAAATCGATCATCGCGCCGACGCCGATGAAGATCAGCAGCGGAAACAGTTCATTCGAAATGCCCGCGTCGTAGAGGACGGCGAACAAGCCGTGTCCTTCGGTCATGCCCGTCAGCGGGATGTTCGCCAGCAGGCAGCCGAAGCCGATAGGCAGCAGCAGGACAGGCTCGTATTCTTTGGCGACGGCGAGATAAATCAACACCGCGCCGACGACGAGCATGACCAGATTGCCGAGCGTGAATGCGTTGATCCCCTTGAGAAGTTCGGGGATGAGTTCGGTGGCGTTCATCAGTCGGCGTATTCCACCAGCGCGTCATGATGCTTGACCTGCTGTCCGACCGCGATGTGAATCGCGGCGATCTTGCCGTCGCGCGGCGCGCGGATCAGGTTCTTCATCTTCATCGCTTCGAGGACGCACACCTGCTGCTTGGCGGTCACCGCGTCGCCGGGCTTGACGTTGATCTCGACAATCACGCCGGGAATCGGCGCCTGAATAGCGCTGGCGCTGCTCGATCCGTTTCCGTTTGATCCGTTTCCGTTCGTGACCGGGACGGGAGCGGGTCGGACGTTTGGCGTTACCGGCGCGGCGACAGGGGCTTGAGCCTGTGCCGTCACGCGCGGTTCCGCGCCGTCTTCGATCCACACTTCGAAGGTCTCGCCGTCGACGGTGGCGAGGATCGGGCAGGCGCTGAGGTCGCCGACTTCGACTTCAAAGACCTGATCGTTGATTCTTGCACGATACTTCATCGTACTGACCTTTTCTGTTTGAGATTACGTGTCCGCATGACCGACTGCCACGGGCTGAGGGCGGTGGTCGGCGGCATTGACAGCGTACACGGCGCTGTCTGTTTGCGGGCTTGCGCCAGCGCGACGGTGACGGCGGCGATCGCGGCACGCTGTTTCAACAGCCCCTCGTCATCGTCGGCAGGGGCGGCGAGGGGCACTTCGATTGGCGCTGGCTCGTCTTTACGCGCCAGCAGGTTCACGAGCGCGGACATCAACCCCCACAAGAGGATGATCGCTCCGAAGACGAGCGCCATGCTGACGATGGTGATCTCAATCGCAACAACAG
>JAEVZT010000101.1 GCA_023392115.1 Chloroflexota bacterium | reverse complement strand
GAAGATGATCAGCGCGCGCACCATCGGCTGCAAATACAGGTTGACGAGGTTGAACTGTAGTCCCGTGCCGACTAACTGAATCAACACCGCGCCGATGACCGTCCCGAAGACGTTGCCGACGCCGCCGAACAGACTCGTGCCGCCGAGCACCGCCGCCGCGATCGCGTCGAATTCGCGCGTTTCGGCGAAGCTGCGGTCAACGCGCCCGCCAAGCTGCGAGGCGAGGATGAAGCCCGCCAGACCGGCGCAGAAGCCAGAGATGATGTAGACCATCGCCACCGTGCGGTCGGTGTTGATACCGGCTTTCTTGCTCGCCTCGATGTCGTTGCCGACAGCGTACACCTGCCGCCCGAACTGCGTCCGGTTGAGGATGAACCACGCCACGACGACGACGATCGCAAAGACCACGATCGGCATCGGCAGAAAGCCTAAGACCTGCGTCTGTCCAAAGGCGATCATGCGCTGCGGAAAGTCGATCTGCTGTGACGACGTGAGCGCCGTGCCCACACCGCGCCCGATGACCAGCGTCGCCAGCGTTGTCATGAACGGGACGATCTTCAGGCGGACGACGCAGAAGGCGTTGAACGCGCCGAACAGCGTGCCGACAAGCAGCGAGACGAGCAGGGCGGGGACGATCTCCAGCCCGCTTGAGCGCATCAACAGACCGGCGCACACGACTGACAGGTACATGTTCGAGCCGACCGACAGGTCGATCCCTGCCGTGAGCAGCACGAACGTCATGCCGACGCCGATGATTCCGGCGAAGACCGCCGACTGCTTGATGATGTTGATGATGTTTTCGGGCATCCAGAAGCGCGGGATTTCGATGCCGCCGAGCGCCGGAACTTCAACGCGCGACGACGAAATGCCGAACAGGATGACGACGACGACGAACAGGACGAGCGTCGAATTGTTGAGCAGAAAACGAGCGAGGTTAAAGCGTCGTGCAGTCATATCCGTGTGTTACCTTTCTTCCGCCAGCCTGTCGTCTTTGACTTCGGCGAGCGGAAGGTCGTTCTCGCGGAACGCGGCGCGGAGGATACGTTCGTCTTGGAACTGGTCGCGCGTGAATTCGCCGTAGATTTCGCCGCGGCTCATGACCAGAATGCGGTCGCACATGCCGATCAGTTCTTCGAGTTCCGACGAGATGATCAGGACGCCGCTGCCTTCGGCGGCAAGTTGGTCAATGATGCTGTAGATTTCGTATTTCGCGCCGACATCAATGCCGCGCGTTGGCTCGTCCATGATGAAGATTGACGGGCGCGACAGCAGCCACTTGGCGATGACGACCTTCTGCTGGTTGCCGCCGCTCAGGGCTTTCGCCGCCTGCTGCTGGATGTTGCCGCTCTTGAGCTGCAGGACGCCCGCCATGTGCTGCGCGGCGTCGAGCAGTTCGCGGCGGTCGATGACCTGAAAGGCGTTGCGGGCGAAGTTGGGCAGCGCCACAAGCCCGATGTTGTCGGCGATGCCGATGCTCATCAGCAGCCCTTCTTCGCGCCGATTTTCGGTGACGAAGGCGATGTTGTTGCGAATGCTGCGGCGCGGCGACGGCGCTTTGAGTGATTTGCCATCGACATGGATGCTGCCGCTGTCGAAAGGCTCGACGCCGAAGACCATTCGCGCCAGTTCCGTCCGCCCCGACCCCATCAACCCGAACAAGCCGAGGACTTCGCCGCGGTGCAGGCGGAAATTGATATCCTCGACGATTCCGGTAGCGCATACGTTCTCGACGCGCAGGACTTCATCGCGCGTTGGCGATGTGCTGCGCGGCGGGTACAGCTGTTCGATGCTGCGCCCGACCATCAGCGCGATCATGCGGTTGACGGTGAATGCGTTTGCCGGCTCGTGCGCCACCAACTCGCCGTCGCGCATGACAGCGATCGTGTCCGACAGCTTGAGGATGTCGTTCAGGATGTGTGAGATGTAGATCAGCCCTTTTCCCTGTTCGCGGAGCTGGCGCATCAACCCGAATAAGCGGTCGGTTTCGCGCGCCGTCAGCGATGTCGTCGGCTCGTCGAAGATGATCAGCGAGGCGTCCTGATACAGCGCTTTGGCGATCTCGACAAGCTGGCGCTCGCCGGGGGAGATGCGGTCGACCTGCGTGTCGGGCGAGATGTCCAGCCCGACCGACTCGAGTAGTTCGCGCGTCTGGTTCTTGATCGCCCTGCGATCGATCGCCCGCAGCGGACCCGTGCGCGGGAAGTTGCCGATGAAGATGTTCTCGGCGATCGTCAGGTTGGTGAACAGGTTGAGTTCCTGATGGATGAAGGCGATACCGGCGTTGTAGGCATCGGCGGGGCTGCGCGGCGTGAAAGGCGCGCCGTTGAACTGCATTTCGCCGCTGTCCGGCAGCACCACGCCGCCGATCAGGTTCATGAGCGTGCTTTTACCGGCGCCGTTCTGCCCGATCAAGCCGAGGATTTCGCCTTCACGCAGTGTCACGCTGACATCTTTAACGGCGGGAACGCCGAAGAATGCTTTATTGATATTGCGAACGTCCAGCAGCACTGTCATGCCCGCGCCTCCCGGTTGAGCAAGCGCGTGCGCGTGATGTCGAGCAGCGCGGCAGTCAGGATGATCACGCCCTTGACCGCGTCGATCACGAATGGATCGAGGCGGGCGGCGTTGAGGATATTCAGCAGCAAGACGAAAAAGGCGACGCCGAAGAATGTCCCGCGTACCGACCCCTTGCCGCCCATCAAGCTCGTCCCGCCGATGACCGCCGCGCCGATGATATCCATCAGGAGATTCCCGCCACCGAGCGACGGCTGACCGACGCCCAAACGCGCCGAGTAGAGGATCGATGCGATGGCGGCGCAGAAGCCGCTGAACATGTAGACACTGATAATCAGGCGGCGGCTCGGCACGCCGGAAATTTCGGACGCGCGGCGGTTCGTGCCGATCGAGTACATGCGCCGCCCGAAAACCGTCCGGCTGAGGATGAACTGCGACACAAATGCCAGTCCGACCGACAGCACGAACGGGTACGTGATAAAGGGCAGAATATCGCGCCGGGCGATGTCCGGCGTCAGTTTTGCCCCGAGATAGATCGAAATGATGTCTCCCTTGCCGAGGTTGAGGAACGTTTCGGGCAAGCCGGAGATGTTGCGGGACTGCGTCATCCACAGCGCGAAGGCGCTGAAAAATGTCGAGGTGACGAGAGTAACCATGAAGGGGGCGAGGTTGAAGCGTGTGATGGCGAAGCCGTTGAGAAAGCCGATCGCCGTGCCGAACAGCAGCATCACCACGACGCCGACTGGCACCGCGAGATCGCTGCCCGCCATGATGCCGCCTTCGGGACGCATCAGCGTGCCCCAGAGCGGGCTTTTGTCAAAAAATGTCGGGTCTAGCGCCTGCGCCATGACGATCGCGCCGACCACGCTGGTGAAGCCCATCGTCGCGCCGACCGATAGGTCGATGCCGCCCAGAATGAGGACGAACGTCTGCCCGATGGCGACTGCCAGCAGGGGCCACATGTTCTGAAGCTGGTTAGCAATATTTCCCGGCGACGAAAGCGACGGGAAGAAGATTGAAGCGACGACGAAAAAGAAGATGGTCAGGTAAAGAACAAAGTAGTCGGATAACAATATCCCCTTGACCAACCCTGCCAGCGGCGTCGCCGTGCGTGGTTTCGCCGGCTGCGTTCCGGTAAAAGATTGTGCAGGGTTTAGGCGTTCATTGATGATTGACACGTTTAGTCCTCAACTCACACATAAGCGCGTGACCGTGGTGCCGGCTGGTGTCCGCGCAAAAGGGGCGAGCGCTGATCGGCTCGCCCCCTGCTTGCGAATACTACTGATCGAGGAAGCCCTCATCGTAGAGGACACAGCCCCACATATCGGAGCGCTGGAACTCGATGTTGCCGGCGGTCAGCGCGAAACCGGGGTCGAGCAGCACTTCGTTCGGCTGCGTTTCGCCAGCTTCAATCGCCGCCAGAATACGATCGAGCGTCAGTTCTGCTTCGAGGAACAGGTTCTGGACGCCGGTCGCGTCGACGTAGCCTTCGTCGATCAGCATACAGGCGGTCGCGTCACCATCCAGACCCGCCATCAGCACGTGATTGGGGTCACCCATCGGCACCCACATGCCGCGCGGTTCGAGGACGGCGCGGATGGTCGGGAACAGGAAGTCGGACGACGTGTAGAGGAAGTCAACGTCCGGGTTCGCCGTGATTGCTGCTTCGAGGTTTGCCAGCGCCGTCGCCGCATCCCATTCCGCCGCGCCATCGATCGGGGTGTTGAACATGCCTTCGTAGCGTTCGTTGTAGCGGTTGATGACGTTGTAGAAGCCTTCACGACGACCGATTGCGTTGGTGTCCTGAAGCGCGCCAACGACGATCAGCGGGGTGATCGGCTCGCCGGTCAGTTCGAACTGGCGCAGCGCTTTCTGGGCGATGAACTCGACAGCCTGCTCGGTCGCGCTGACGTTGTCGGCGACGACGGTGATGCCGCGCGACGTGTCGTTCGGCGGGCGGTTGAAGACGGCGATCGGAATGTCGGCTGCCTGCGCTTCGTTGACGATCGTCACGGCGCTGTCACCGTCCTGCGGGATGATGATGATGCCGTCGACGCCCTGAGCGATGCACTCGCGCACCTGTTCAAGCTGGCGGTTCGGGTCTTCGTTGGCGTTGTATTCGAGGACTTCGACGCCCTGATCGCGCAGCGTCTGCGTGATGGCGCGGTGACCGGCAACCCAGAATTCTGTTTCAAGGTCTTGGAAGCCGAAGCAAATGGTCATGTCGGACTGGGCGCTAACTGCCGCAGCGCCAAAGATCATGCTGGCGATGAGCAGAACCGATACGAGAGGCATGAGTTTCTTAGTCATGATGTGCTCCTAATGTATTTAGACAAATGCATGGCTGCTGCATGTTTATCTGCTTTCCTTGCTTCCTCGCTCCTCCTTTGCTGCCAACGCGGTCATTCGTTATCACCGTCGGGTGGAGGTGATCAAAAAGGGAAGAGTACCGGGCATCGGGTTCCGCTCATTTCGTCCCATTCAGCTGCCGGTTTAACTGCTCGATCGCCTGCGCGCATTCTTGCGCGACGCGGTTGTTGATCCGCTTGTTTTCGTAACGCACCCGCTCGAGATCGCACGCGCGGTATGCTTCAACGATCGCCTGATGGTCGCGCGTCGCCTGAAACTCATCGTAGCTGCCAAAGCCCTCTGCGCGGACGTAAAGCACGGCGGCAATCTGCGCGACGATCTCCTGCCAGCTGCGTTTGAGCAGCGGGTGATCGCTGAGGTCGACTAAATACTGGTGGAATGACATGTCGGTGCTGCGCACACGCTTTAAGTCGTTCTGCTCAATGTAGCGGTGCTGGATGTCAATCAGGTGTTCAAGGTGGGTGATGTCGCCCGCCGTCATTCTTTCGATGATCAGCTCGGCGGCGAAGTTTTCGAGCGCGGTGCGCATGGTGAAGATCGCCCATACGTCCTGCTCATTGAAGGCGCGGACGAATGCGCCGCGGTTGGGAACCGAGACGATCAGGGCTTCGCGTTCGAGTAAGATCAGGGCTTCGCGGACAGGGGTGCGGCTGACGCCGAGCTGCTGGGTAAGGGACGCTTCAACGACATGATCGTTGGGCTTCAACTGCCCCTCGATGATGGCTGTTCGAATTTGCGCGGCTACTTGTTCGCGCAGGCTAACGGGCTTAATTTGCGAAAACGTCGGCATATTGTATACAAAATTCTCTTGTGTTCTGTCTACAGTGTAACCCTTTGTAATGTCATGTCAAGCGGTTGATATGTGTATTATGAACAATAAGCCGCTGCTACACTCGACGGGTAGCAGGAGTGCGATGAGGCAGTGCCTACGGCTTGAAAGCGTCGAGCATGACGCAGGCGTAGGCGGCATTGGACCACGCGAACCAATGCCGCGACACGACGGTTCCGGTTTCGCCGTCGTAGGCTTCAGGCAGCGCGCCGTCGGGCTGAGCAGCAAACCTTAACGAGTCGAGCGCATGCCCTTGCAACGCTGTGTCGCCGAGGATGCGGGCGAGGATCAGCGCCTGCACGTCGCCGAGTGCCCACGGCGCGCGCGTATGTACCGATCCAAGATGCCCGTTGTAGAACCCTTCGCGGTTGGCTTCCGAAAATGCGAACGTCATCGTTTGCCGCCAGATCGGATCGTCGGCGCTGCACCAGCCCCAGACCGGCGCGAGCACCGTCGGAAAATCGTTGGCGTCATGATACAGATGATACTTGCCCGCGCCGTCGGTCGCGTAGGCGTAGAGTTTGTCTCCATCGTGGTCGGCGAGAAAGTGCCGCTGCACCGCGTCGTAGATCGCGCCGGCTAACCCGCCCGTTTCGATGCCAAGCCGTTCCAGCTTGCGCAGTGTTACCCAGAACAGGATATGGCTCGACAGGTGATAGGGGAGCGCGATTGGATCGTCGGCGGGCGTTTCGGCGGTCGCAAACAGCGCGGCATTAGTCGCTTTGCGCGTAGTCAAATGGGAGAGGATCTCGCCGACGTGCGGACGCAGGCGTTCAAACGTCGCCCGATCATCAGTTTCGAGGGTGTATTCCGCGAGTTCGAGCAGCGGGAACAACTGCTGGTCAAGCTGGAAGGCGGCATCCTTGAGCTGCCCGTTGGCGAGGTAGCAGCGTCCCCACGCGCCGCCGGGACGGTCGGCTTGCTCAAACATCCATATCAAATGTCGCCGCACCAGATCGTGCATGTCCGGCGTCCAGCTGAGCAGCGCGCGCGCAAGATAGTAGGCGTCGCGGTTCCACGACAGCGGCAGCAGCATGTGATCGGTCAGGAAGCAGATTCCTTCACCGACCGGGATCGCCATCTGCGCGCTGTAGCTCAATCCGCGCCGTAATAAGCGATCGGTCGACACCCCGATCCAGCGCTGCTGCCAGCGTTCGCGCTCAGCATTCAGTGCGGCGGTGAAACTCGCCGCAGTGAGGGGGAAGGCGGCGCGGGCGCGTTCGACAGCTTCCTCGACAGTCGATCCGGCGGCGCAGCAGAACAGGGCGTCGTCGCCCGGCAGCAGGGCAAGGTTGACGCGCGCGATTCCTGAGGTCTGCACGTTGATTGGCTCGCCTTGGAGCGATCCGAACATGGCGACGGCGCCGCCGAGCGCCGGGTTATCGATCGTCAGCAGCCCACCAAGCGTTTCGGGATCGAAGCGGATCGCTGTTTCGACTGGCGGCATCGGGACGGGTCCACCTTCGGTCAACTGCGTATAGGCGCTCCGTTGAAGGCTGACGCGTCCGCCGAAACGCGGGATCACGCCCTCGAACGTCCAGCGCTGGTAGAGGACGCCCTCGTGAACGATAGTCGTGACTTCGGCGCTGCCCCGGTTGGCGAGCTTCAGCCGAATACGCGGGATGGCATCGTCGAGCCAGACGATTTCGGTCTTTTCGATGTCCGGCGCAAGCTGAACGCCGAAGCCCTCGCGCGTCGCCAGCGCCGCCCGGTAGGCGCGTACAGCCTGCGGATTGTAACGGTCGGCTTCAGGGAAAGGATCGATGCCGGTGAGCGTGGCGTACCCGTGTTCGGGGTGGTAGAAGTTGAGCGCCACCAGCCTGCCGACGGCGTCGAGGCTCACATTCACACCGTCAGTTCCAACGTCGAGCGGTTTAAATTGATCAGCCATGACCGAAGCCCCCTGCAAGTTCCTTTTGCCGGATAGTAGTCCGAATCGATTTGAGGGGCAAGGGCAATCCGCTTGGACAGCGCGATCTGTTTGTTTCCATTGGGGGGTGTGCTAAACTCGCGGCAGGTTTCTGACGCAGCGAAGAGTAGTTGATGACTGAAAATACACTGCCCCTCATCCCCACCAGCGTGATCGGTTCCTACGCGTGGCCCGGCTGGCTGCATACCGCGCTCGAAGCGGCGCAGCGCGGCGAGTATGGTCCTGAAGACCTGCGCGAGACACAAGATGACGCCGTCGATCTCGCCGTGCGCGATCAGGAAGACGCCGGCGTCGACATCATTACCGACGGCGAAATGCGCCGCATCGGCTTCTTCACCGCCGAGTTCTACGGACACATGACCGGCATCCGCGAACTGCCGGCGCGGCGTAAGCTCGGCATTGTGGGTCACGACCAGCGCGAGAGCTACGAGGTTGTTGAACCAATCACCGCGCCGAATGGCTTGGGACTCGTCGACGAGTTCAATTACCTGAAGTCGCGGACGACGCGTCCGATCAAGATGCCCATCCCCGGACCGTACACGCTCGCCGGACGGCTGAAGCCGGGCTCGGTCTACAGCAGCCGGTTGGATGTCGCCCACGATCTCGCGCAAATCATCAACGCCGAGCTTAAAGCCATCGTCGCCGCCGGCGCGACCTTCATCCAGATTGACGAGCCGTCGTATGCAGTTCACGCCAGCCACCCGCAGGAATTCGTGCGCCTGTTCAACCGCACGGTTGAGGGCGTCGACGCCAAGATCGCCACGCACCTGTGCTTCGGCAACTTTGTCGGGCGTCCGGTGGCGAAGCGCACCTATCACCCGCTGTTCCCGTACATCCTTGACATGAACGCCAGCCAATTCGCGCTCGAATTCGCCAACCGCGAAATGTCGGAGATCGACCTGTGGCAGCAGTTCCCGAACGACCGCGAGCTGGCAGCCGGGCTGGTTGATGTCAAGAATTACTACATTGAGAAGCCTGAAGACGTCGCCGAGCGCATCCGCACCGCCTTGAAATACGTCGCGCCTGACAAGCTGACCGTCACGCCGGATTGCGGTTTCAGCCAGACGGCGCGTTGGGCGGCGCGCGCCAAACTCAAGGCGATGGTCGAAGGGACGAAGATCGTCAGGCGCGAGCTGACCGGCGAAAAATGAGCGCTTCCTCCCTCGCAAATATGGTGGCTGCGTCGGTTGATCTCGGCGGCACGAAAATCTACGGCGCGCTGCTCGACGGGACGGGAAGTGCCCGGCACGAGTACCGCGTGCCGACGTATGTTGAAGGGACGCCGCCGCTCGATCAACTGATCCACGTCATCGATCACCTGCTCAAGCAGCCGCTGCGATCCGGTCAAAGGATGGTCGGGATTGGCGTCGGCGTGCCGGGGATCACCAGCCGCGACGGCGAGTCGGTCAGTTTCGCTCCCGCGCTTGGATGGACGGACGTGCCGGTGCGGCGCATCCTGCGCGAGCGTTTCGCGCTGCCTGTCTACGTCGAGAATGACGTCAACCTCGCCGCGCTCGGGGAGTACGGTTTCGGCGCGGGACAGGACGCTGACAGCCTGATCTGTATCGCCGTCGGCACGGGAATCGGGTCGGGGATTGTCCTCGGCGGCAGGCTGTATCGCGGGCATACGGTCAGCGCGGGCGAGATTGGTTACATGCTGCCGGGGGTTGACTTCCTCGGCAGGCGTTACGACGACTTTGGCGCGCTCGAAGGCGCGGCGTCCGGCACTGGGATCACGCGGCGGGCGCAGGCGCGTCTGCGCTCGATCGGCGACGAATCGCGGGCGGCAGCGATCACCGCGCAGGATGTGATCGCGGCGGCGAGCGCCGAAGCGTGGGCGCGGGAAGTCGTCGACGAAACGATCGACGTTCTGACGCTGTGCATCGTCAACGTGACCAGCGTGCTCGACCCTGAAGTCGTCATCCTGAGCGGCGGCGTTATGTCCGCCGCCGACACGTTCATCCCGGAAATACAACGGCGGATGCAGGGCAGCTTGCCGTTCATTCCGCGCATCGCCGCATCATCGCTCGGCGCGCGGGCGACAACGCTCGGCGCCGCGCAGTTAGTATTGAGCAGCCAAACCCCATGAACCTCATCACAGTTTCGGATTATCAAGCTCTGAGCGAGCGCGCCGCCGATCTGGTTGTTGATCGTCTGCGCAACCAGCCCGACGCCGTGTTTGTCTTTCCGACGGGCAACACGCCGGTTGGCATGTTTCGGGCGCTGGCGCGGCGCGTTCAGGCGGGGGAGGTCGACTTCTCGCGGGCGCGCGTCGCCGAACTCGACGAGTACTGGCGCATCGCGCTCAACGACGAGCGCAACCTGTTCCGCTGGCTTCAGCGCGAGCTGATCGAACCCGCCGGTGTCCGGCACGTCATCCGCTTCAACTCGGATGCTGAAGACCCGCGCGCGGAGCTTGAGCGCGTCGAACGAGCGCTCGCGGAATGGGGCGGGATCGATCTGCTGTTCCTCGGCTTGGGACCCAACGGGCACGTTGGCTTCAACGAGCCGGGCAGTCCGCCCGACGCGGCGATGCACCTGTGCCGGCTGACGCCGGAGTCGATCATTAGCAACGCCCGCTACTGGGGCGGCGAGGCGAACGTCCCGCGTCACGGCATGACGCTTGGACTCGGCACACTGACGAAGGCGCGGCAGACCGTGCTGCTCGTCAGCGGCGAGACGAAAGCCGGCGTTCTGGCGCGGGTGGTCGAGGGTGATGTTACGCCCGCGATTCCGGCGACGCTCCTGCGCCGCGCGCCGGACGTGTCGGTGATCGCCGACGAAGGCGCGGCGCGTAAACTGGCGCGGACTTCGCGCTAGAAAGCTGCGTCCAATCCCCATTGG
>JAEVZT010000087.1 GCA_023392115.1 Chloroflexota bacterium | reverse complement strand
ACTGACATGAGCACTTCTCCACACGACCACGAACATCACCACCACACCGATCCTGCCGACGAAGCGGCGCACGGCGACTATCGCGGCAGCGAAATCCACGAGGACAAAGAACCGATCACCGGTGAGGCGCATGATGCGCATGTTGATCACACCGCGCATGAAACGCATCACGCGGCGCATGACGCGCACACCGATCACGGCGCGCACGACATGCACCACGACGCGCACGGGGGACACGGCGATCATGCCGGGCATGGCGTGATGCACGAGGGTCACCTGACGATGATGCGCAACCGCTTCTTCGTCTGCCTGCCGCTGACGATCCTCGTCGTGCTTTACTCGCCGATGGTGCAGGGCTGGCTCGGCTTCACGATGCCGGAATTCCCCGGCAGCCAGCTAATCGCGCCCGTGCTCGGCACGATCATCTTCGTCTACGGCGGCTTGCCGTTTCTGGACATGGCGCGGCAGGAACTCGCGCAGCGCCAGCCGGGGATGATGACGCTGATCTCGCTCGCGATCACGACGGCGTACATCTACAGCCTCGCCGTTTTCCTGTTCCCGCCAGTCGACGAAATGGGGATGACCGCCGCGCCGATGGATTTCTTCTGGGAGCTGGCAACGCTGATCACGGTGATGCTGCTCGGTCACTGGATCGAGCTGCGGAGCGTTGGACAGGCGCAGGGCGCGCTAAATGAACTGGCAAAGCTGCTGCCAGACACGGCGGAGCGGATTCGACCGGACGGCAGCACTGAAACTGTCGCCGTCGATCAACTGCGGGCTGGCGATCGGGTGTTGGTGCGTCCGGGGGCGAGCATTCCGGCGGATGGCACGGTCGCCGAAGGCGAGAGCAGCGTCAACGAGTCGATGATCACCGGCGAGAGCCGCCCGGTTCACAAGCACCCCGGCGACGGCGTGATCGGCGGGACGGTCAACGGATCGGGATCGCTGCGCGTCGAGGTGACGCAGGTCGGCGAAGGGACGGCGCTCGCCGGAATCATGCGGTTGGTCGAGGATGCGCAGAAGAGCCAATCGCGCGCCCAGTCGCTGGCGCAGCGCGCCGCCTTCTACCTGACGATCGTCGCCATCGCCGCTGGCATCCTGACGCTGATCGGCTGGTTGATCTTCACCGGCAGCCTGTCGGACGCGGTGCGGAGTACGGTCACCGTGCTGGTGATCGCCTGCCCGCACGCGCTCGGTCTGGCAGTGCCGCTGGTCGTCGCCATCTCGACGACGCTCTCGGCGCGGAACGGGCTGCTCGTCCGTCAGCGAACGGCGCTCGAAAACGCCAAAGACCTGAACTACATCATCTTCGACAAGACCGGTACGCTGACGAAGGGCGAGCAGGGCGTCGTTGCCTTCGCCGCCGACGGCATTTCGGAAAATGACGCGCTGCGGATCGCCGCCGGAGTCGAAGGCGACAGCGAGCACATGATCGCCGAAGCAATCCGCCAGCACGCCCGCGACAAGGACGTTACGCCCGCGCCGGTCAGCGGGTTCGAGAGTCTGGCGGGACGCGGCGTCAAGGCGCGGGTTGACGGCGAAACCTACTACGTCGGCGGTCCGCGCCTGATCGAGCAGCAGGGCTGGCATGTGCCGGAAGGTCTGCAAGCGGCGCGACAGCAGGCGGAATCCGCAGGGCAGTCGGTGATTTATCTGGCGAATGATCGGGGAATTGTCGCGCTGTTCGCCATCGCCGACGTGATCCGCGAAGAAAGCCGTCAGGCGGTGCGGGCGCTGCACGATCTCGGCTTGAAGGTGGCGATGCTGACCGGCGACAGCGAGGCGGTCGCGCGCTCGGTGGCGCAGGACTTAGACATCGACACCTATTTCGCCGAAGTGCTGCCCGAACACAAAGCCGACAAGGTGCGCGAGCTTCAGCGCGGGGGGAACAAGGTGGCGATGGTCGGCGACGGCGTCAACGACGCGCCGGCGCTGGTGACGGCGGACGTTGGCATCGCGATTGGCGCGGGGACGGACGTTGCGATCGAGAGCGCGGGGATCGTGCTGGTCAAGTCGAACCCGCTCGACATCGTCAAGATCATCCGCCTGAGCCGCGCCACCTACCGCAAGATGATCCAGAACCTCGGCTGGGCGACGGGCTACAACGTGATCGCCATCCCGCTGGCGATGGGCGTCCTCGCGCCGTTCGGCTTCACGCTCGATCCAGCGGTCGGGGCGGTTCTGATGTCGTTGAGCACGGTGATCGTGTCGGTGAATGCCCAGCTCCTGCGCGGACTGGATCTTGGAAGTTCACAGGTAACAGTTCACAGTTGACAGTCTACAGTAAATGAAGGACGGTGCTGACGGTCAAGCGCCTGAGACGTTCAGCAGTCGAAGGCGAACCAGCAGTACTTGTTGCGCAGCCGCTGGTCGTCAAGCACGAGGTCGCGGATTTCGATCGGAAGCTGCGCCCGCTGCCACCGGCACTCCAGCCGACCGGCTTCCAGACGTTGATCTTCAGGAGCCGCCGCGCGCGCAGCCCTGATCGCGTAAGCCGCCGCGCCCAGTTCGTGTGCCGCCACATGCGCCACCGCCGCAGCCTGTCCGGCGGCGTAAGCCGCTTCTCGTGCCGCGCCCTTCAAGTCTCTAGCCGCGCCCATGGCGTGACCGGCGGCGGTGCGGGCTTGAGTCATCGTCACTTCACCCCGCGCCCACGCGCGCGTGCGCTCAATCGCCCGACGCGGGCGATCGTCATCCGGTCGCGCTTGCTCGAAGAAGTGCAGGACGTGCTGCGCGCAGTCCGCCGCCCACAGCGCAAGAAGGTGATGATCGGCATCCTGCAAAGTGCCACCGCGACGGACGGTGATCAACCGCGGGTCGCGGACATCGCCGAAAATCATTTGCCAGTCCTTTAATTCTGTCTGCTGTGGCTACATGCCTTGCCTTTCCCCTATTGTGAACTTGTGAAGCCGCACGAGAACGGGCTAAATGGCGCGTTACGCCGCCCACGGGAGAAGGTAAGATAGAGGTGTATTTGTCCATCATTGGGAGATCATCCCGTGCTTCGTGAAGACATCAGAATTGAGCTACCCATTACCGGCATGACGTGTGCCGGATGCGTTCGCAACGTCGAACGGGCGTTGAAAAAGACCGAAGGCGTCGAAGAAGCGTCTGTCAATCTGGCGACCGAACGCGCGTCCGTCAGCTTTGATCCGGCGCAGGTCGACGTGAATGGGATAATCCAGCGCGTGCAGGACGCCGGTTATGGCGTGCCAACCGCGTTAATCGAACTGCCGATCACCGGCATGACATGCGCGAGCTGCGTCCGCAACGTCGAACGCGCGCTCAACAAACAACCGGGGATTCTGTCGGTCAACGTCAACCTTGCGACCGAAAAGGCGACGGTTAGCTATTTGCCGGGGGCGGTGCGCCGCGCCGATCTCGTCCATGCGGTCGAGGCGGCGGGCTACGGCGTCCTCGACCTATCGAACGTCGAAGCGCCGGAAGACGCCGAACGCGCAGCGCGTCAGGCGGAGATCGACCGCCAGCGGCGGATGGTCATCATCGGCGCGGTCTTTACGATCCCGCTGTTCATCCTGAGCATGGGGCGCGACCTGCTGATGGCGAGCCTCGCCGCCGCGCCCGCCGCTGCCGGCGGTCATGCGGGCATGGGGGCGACGCCGGAAGTGTCGCCGCTGCTGTCGTGGCTGCTGTGGTCGGGGATGCCGTTCGTCTTCTTCCTGCTGGCGACGCCTGTCCAATTCATTGTCGGCAGGCAGTACGTCGTCGGCGCGTACAAAGCCGCGCGCAATGGTTCCGCCAACATGGACACGCTGATCGCGATGGGATCGCT
>JAEVZT010000110.1 GCA_023392115.1 Chloroflexota bacterium | reverse complement strand
CGGATCGTGCTCGGCGTGACCGGCAGCATCGCCTGTTACAAGGCTGTCGATCTCGCCAGCAAATTAACTCAACTCGGCGCGCACGTCGACGTCATCATGACCGACGCGGCGCAGAAATTCGTCACGCCGCTGACGTTTCAGGCGGTGACCGGGCGACCTGTCTACAACGCCCTGTGGAGCGCGGACGAAAGCGGCGGCTTGCCGACCCACATCGCCCACGTCGGACTAGCGGAAGGCGCTGATCTGCTCGTCATCGCCCCGGCGACGGCGAACATGCTGGCGAAACTCGTCCACGGCTTCGCCGACGATCTGCTGTCGATCACAGCGCTGGCGGCGCGCTGCCCCGTGTTGATCGCGCCGGCGATGGACGGCGGGATGTACGCCAATCCGGCGACACAGGCGAACGTGACCCTGCTGCGCGAGCGCGGCATGGTCGTCCTCGAACCGGACGAAGGGCGCTTCGCCAGCGGTCTGGTCGGCGTCGGGCGGCTGCCGGAAACGCCGACGCTGCTCGGTGCGATCCGCATGGTCATGGGGCGCGGCGGCTTGCTCGCGCGGCAGAAGGTGGTCGTCACGGCGGGCGGCACGCGCGAACCGCTAGATCCTGTCCGCTTCATCACCAACCGGTCGAGCGGCAGGCAGGGGCACGCGCTGGCGCAGGCGGCGCTTGACGCGGGCGCGGAGGTCACGCTGATCACGGCGGCGCGCGGGCTGCCCATCCCCTACGGCGCGCGTGCCATCGCCGTCGAAACGGCGGCACAGATGCATCAGGCAGTCCTGCAAACCACCCTCAGCGCCGACGTGCTGATCATGGCGGCGGCGGTCGCCGATTTTCGCCCGCGCGCGGCGGCGGATCATAAGATCAAGAAGTCGGACGCGGCTGCCTTCTTGCAGTTGAACCTCGAAAAGACTTCCGACATCTTGGCGTCGGTCAAAGAGCGCCGCCGCGACATCAACCGCCCGCGGCTCGTCGTCGGATTCGCCGCTGAAAGCGAAGACCTCGTCGAGAACGCGCGCGAAAAGCTCGAACGCAAGGGGCTTGATCTGCTGGTCGCCAACGACATCACCGCGCCGGACGCCGGTTTCGACGTCGATACGAACCGCGTCATCATCCTCGACTCGCGCGGCGACGAAGAGATGCTCGATCTGGCGAGCAAGCCGAAGGTCAGCGAGCACATCATTCAACGCGTGGTACAGCTTTTGAGCGAGAACCGCGGACTGCCGTAGGGCAGCCGTGCTGTTCAGCCCTCGACGCGTGCTGTATAATGCTTCGCGCCCGATTTGTAATTGTCGGGCGCGTTGTTACATAGAAGCGTGAGACAGTAATCGATGAGCTACACACCCTCGATTGAAGACACCCAACCTCGCTCGCCATTTCAGGACAATCCCGATCTGCTCAAGCCGACGATTGACCCCGAAGCTGACGGCGGGCGCGGCGGCTCGGGCTGCGGCGTCATGGGCTTGATCGGCGCGATTCTGCTGGTATTCGGCGTGGCGATCGTCGCGCTGGCGGGCGCGGCGGGCTGGACGGCGGGTCAGCGCGAGGCGAATACGCTTGCCGCCAACACCCGTCAGGCGCAGATCAACGAGCAGCTTCAACGCATCCCCGGCGACGTCGCCGACGGCAATACCGTCCTGCTCGACACGCGTATCCGCTGGTTGGCGACCCAGACGCCGGGCGTCAACGGCTTGGCGGAACTCGTCCAGACGGCGACCGCCGTTTACCTGAACACCCTGCCGACGGCGACGCCTACCCCTTCTCCGACCGCCGAAGCCGAAACGGCGACCGTCGAAGCTCAAGCGACCGAAGAACTCGCCCTGACGCCGTCGAGCGGCGGCGGCTACGATCTGGCGAGCCTGTACCAGCAGGCACAGACGGCGATGGCGTCGAGCCAGTGGCAGAACGCGATCAGCGCGCTCGACGTGATCCTCGGTATTGATCCGACTTACGAAAGCGCCAGCGTCCGCCGGATGATGTCGCAGTCGCTGCAAAACCGCGCCATGGAGCTTTACAATGCCAACCAGCCGGCGGCGGCGAACCTGCTCGTCAACCGCGCTGAGGAATTCGGGCAGATCGACTCGAGCCTCGACTTTGAGCGCTACGCCGCCGAACTCTACTTGACGGCGCGTAACGCCGTCGGCACGGGCAACCAGACGGTTTTCCGCGCGCTGCGCGAATTGATCAATATGGGGGCGGGCGGGCGCTACTACAACGAGGCGCAGCAGCTTCTGTATAACCAGTACGTGCTGCTCGGCGACGCCTACGCGGCGCAAGGCGATTATTGCGGCGCGGCGGCGCAGTACCAGAGCGCGATGAGCGTCTTCGCCAGCGGGGCGGCGAACGGCAAGTACGACAACGCGCAGAACATCTGCCTGAACTCGACGCCGACGCTTGATCCGAATTTCATGCTGACGCCGGGCGCGGTCGCGCCGGTCGGGGTCGTTACGCCGCCGGGCATGTGAGTGGGGCTGCCCCTCTCATATTATGCTCATATTCATCTCATTTATACTTCAGCCGGGATGAATACCGTTAGGATAGTAGCGTAACGAACCTAGTGTAACGAGTATGTAAAGCAATCTGGAACGCGATTTAGCGGTAATCCTAGGTTCACGGGCTAGGGTCAAAAACCCTTCACAAGCCCTTCCCTCTACAACCGCTCGGTGTG
>JAEVZT010000021.1 GCA_023392115.1 Chloroflexota bacterium | reverse complement strand
TGCTTGGCTTCGCTCAAGCGCCGTTGTTCCCGGTGCTCATTTCGCTGACGCCGAAGATCGTCGGCGCGCAGCATGCGCCAAACGCGATCGGCTTTCAGGTTGCGGGTGCGGGGCTGGGAGTCGCGGTGCTGCCCGGTCTGGCGGGCGTCCTCGCCGAGCGCATCAGCTTGGATATCGTCACGCCGTTTGTGCTTGTCTGCACCGTGCTGATGCTGCTCATGTATCAGGTCGGGCTGGCGCGGCGCGCGCGCCGGGTGTCACAACAGCCCGCCGTCGTGCAAGCATAAAGGGGGGTCAACCAAAGCCGGGGACGGCAAAGCGTCGTCCCCGGCTTGAACTATCTCCGCGTTATTCCCCTGCCGAAGCTGAAAAGTCCGGACGAACCGCGCCGTCCCAGCTTATCATGACCGCGTCAAGGTAGGCTTGATCGTGTACAACCAGTTCGCCCTCGATCGGGAACAGTCCCCACTGATGGGCGTTACCGCGCCACTGGAAATGCGCGTGATTGAGGTTGAATACATTCGTGTAGACGTCTGCTTTGTCGAGGATGTACTGAATGTACCCCGGATAGGCGTTGGTCGTGCCCCATTCGCCGACGTACAGCGGCACATTATTCTGCTCTGCCCAATCTATCGACAGCAGCGTCCCCAAATCACCCGCCGCGTCGCCCTCGCCGGCGAACGTATCACGGCTCCATGCAACATCATTCCCGTCCCAGTTCGGGGCTTCGCCGGGATAGTCACGCGAGTCGTCCTCGGCGTGGCTGAGGGACAGCGGCACGTAGTCGTGCACCGAGTAGACGATGTTGTCGCCCTCAAAGACGCGGGTGAAGATTGCAGCGTCGGTCGACATGATGAACACGAGCTGTGTGTCGTTGACTTCGGCGATCGCGTCGTGGATTTCCTGCGCGAGGTCGTACCATGTGGCACTCCAACCCGGTCCGGGCGGCGTTGGCTCGTTGAGCAGCGAGTAGCCGATTACAACCGGTTCGTCCTTGTAGTACTCCGCCATGTCGACCCAGAAGTCGATCATCGCTTGCTGCTGATCGGGGCTTTCCCACAGTGGGCAGTGCTGCGCGTAGCCTTCGTAGCAGTTCCCCGGCATCGTGTACATGTGCCAGATCAACCAGATGTTATTTTCCCGCGCCCATTCGACATGCTGGTCAAGCACATCGAAGAACTGTTCGCGGTCGTCTGCATACCAGCTGTAGCTCAAGCCGAAGCGGACATGATTGGCGCCGAGTTCACTCATCAACTGGTAATCTTCCTCACCAAGCGGAATGTCCTCGATGTCGCAGCTGCCGAAGTTGAACCCACCGACCGTCGAGCATAGGGCGGGCAGGTTATTGGCGTTCGTGCCACGCAGGGTGAACGTTTCTCCCCGGTAAACCAGATCCCTGCCTGAAACCTGTACGAAGTCGGAATCCGGCTCGGCAGTTTGTGCCCCGTCTGTCGATAACATCTCGCCGGACCACGTGAGACCGAAGGCGAAAATGAGGGCGAGTGAGAGGTACAAAGCGTGAATACGCATAGGCGAAAACTGCTCCTCGATTGTGTCTATCTCGCAAGTATGGTGCTTGTGTGCATCATAAGGAAAACTGTTACACCATTTTGAAGTATACCGCCCTATCCTTACAACCCCCTAAACCTGAGGTGGCTGTCCCGTGATCTGTGCAAGCGGGTACAATGAAGTAACGTCGACAGCCAAAACTGCCTAACTACAGCTTATTTTTATACGAGAGGGAATGACTGTGCAGACCGAAACGATCCTTTCACCAAAACGGTTCCTTGAAGTCGGGTTGAAGGGTGAACTCGACTTTCTGGCGGGTTACGAAGGCTGGTGGGAAACGGCGGGCAAGCCGATCTCTGAGGCGGTTGACCGCGCTGGAACGCCATGGGTGCGTCAGTTCGACCGCTTCGGCAGGCGGATTGACGAAATCCTGTTCCCGCCCGATTACTGGACGATGCTGCGAGAAGGTTACAAGGCGGGCGTCATCTGGCGCGCGTTCGATGAGTCGCTGTCGCGGGCGTTCATCGTTGGCTACGTCGCCGCGTTCTATGATGTCGGCTTGTACTGCCCGTATACCGTGTCGATCGGCACGGCGGCGGCGGTCGACAAGTACGCCGCGCCGGACGTGCGCGAGCGCTTCCTGCCGCCGCTGCTGCGAAAAGACGACTCGGTCTGGCAGGGCGCGACGTGGATGACCGAGAATCGCGGCGGTTCAGACCTCGGCGCGACGGTCGACACGGCTGCGCGGCGCGACGGCGACCGCTGGACGCTGACCGGCGACAAGTATTTTTGCAGCAACGCCGGAGCGGAACTCGCCGTCGTCGCGGCGCGTCCTGAAGGCGCTCCGGCGGGGGTGCGCGGGCTGGCGCTGTTCCTGCTGCCGAGACAGCGCGAAGATGGATCGCTCAACTATCACCTGCGGCGGCTGAAAGACAAGATCGGCACGCGCTCGGTGCCGACCGGCGAGGTTGAACTGCGCGAGAGCGAAGCCTATTTGCTCGGCGAGCCGGGACAGGGCATCTACCACATCATGGAAGTCCTCAATCTGTCGCGCGTCGCCAACAGCATCGGCAGTGTCGCGCTGGCGCAGCGGGCAATGTCCGACGCGCTGATCTTC
This sequence comes from Chloroflexota bacterium, assembly GCA_023392115.1. Lineage (GTDB taxonomy): Bacteria > Chloroflexota > Anaerolineae > Aggregatilineales > Phototrophicaceae > Flexifilum. The sequence continues at coordinate 632 of JAEVZT010000021.1, read as the reverse complement.
GCCAACGAACGCGAGGTGTTCGGCAAACGGCTGATCGATCAGCCGCTGCTGCGCCGTCAGGTCGATGACCGGATCGCGCTGCTCAAACAGTCCTTCGCGCTGGCATGGGAATCGGTCTGTCTGGCGCAGGAGACGTGGCGCGAACTGCCGCCGCGCTATTCCGACCGCTTCAACCTGTTCCGCATCGTCACCCATCTGGCGAAGTACTGGACGGCAGAGATCGCCGTGCAGATGGCGAAATGGGCGATGGAAGTCAACGGCGGCATGGGGACGCTGGCAGAATTTGGCGTCGAGCGTCACCTGCGCGAAGCGATGATCGTCGACATCTGGGAAGGTCCGCCGCACCGCCAGATTCTCGACGGACTGGAAGCGATGGAGCGCAAAGGCGCGCACCGGCTGCTGTTCGATCACCTTGCGCCACATGCCGACGCGGATGAACTGACGGCGCTCAAGGCGCGCGTCGAAGCGCACCTGACGCTGCCGCAGGATGACAAGGAAGCCGGCGCAGAGGACATCTTCCGCGATCTGGCGGCGTTCACGGCGAAAACACTGGCGTCGCGGGCTAGTTCGTGATGCTGAGACCCCACCCCCGACCCCTCCCCGAATTCTTGAAGACGGGACACATTTAATAA
>JAEVZT010000632.1 GCA_023392115.1 Chloroflexota bacterium | reverse complement strand
GACTGTTCCCACGAGGTCGCCAGTTCCCCAACCAGATCCATGTCGTCATTGTAATCGGTCAGCGCTTCGATGACGTTCGCCAGCACGGCGAAACTCGAACCGGCGCTGCTCAGGTGAGGGTCAAGGCTCACCCATTCAGCGCTCCACGCCGCCCGCAGCGTCCCACCGGGAACTGGTTCCGCGGTCGCCTCTTGTGCAGCCACCTGTCCGGCGACGAGCAGAACGAGCATGACGATCGAGAACAGTAACGGGAGTTTCCGAAGCATAATGCATCCTTTTCGAATATATCGATCGGTGTGCCAGACGGAAGTATACCCCGATCCGGGATTCGATGCAGCAACCTGTTCACAAAGGGGGTAATAAAAGCGCAATGCCGCACTCGTCCCTACGAGTGCGGGTGCTCAATCGCGGCGGGCGTCGCGGCGGACGCGTCGAGCATCGCGCGGATGTCCTCAAGCGCCTGTATTTCGCTTTGCTGCGCGGTGATCATCGACTGTGCCAGCGCGCGGACGGCGGGCACGTCGGTCGAAGTGACGATCGCTTCTGCCATGTGGACGCCCGCCTGATGGTGCGGGATCATCAGGGCGATGAACTGAAGATCGGCGTCGACGCCGGAAGCCGCGCGCAGGTCAGCCATTTGTTCATCAGTCGCCATACCGGGCATCAAGCCTTCTGTCGGCATCCCCATCCACGTCATCGGCAGATCGGCGCTGGCGAACGGCACACCCCACAGCGCCAGCCACGCCTGCATCTGCCCGATCTGGGACTGCTGCGTCAGCACAATGTCGAGCGCGATCGAACGCAGGAACTCGTTGTCGCCGCGGTCGTAGAGCACGAGCGCCATTTCAACCGCCTGATTGTGATGGACGATCATGTCGCGGGCGAAGCCGACCTCCGCCGATCCTTCCGCCGGAGCGCCGGTTCGCGGCTGCGTCAGCCAAAACAGCCCGCCGGCGGCGAGGAGCACGAGCGCGAACAGCAGCAGGAACAGCCCGCGCTGCCCTGCTGCCGCCTCGTGACCGGCTTTCGGCTGCCGCGTCTCGATCACGTCGCTCTGAGTCATGCCCCGCCGCTCAACTGAATCTCGTTGATGGTGCGGGTTTCGCCGCCCCGGCACGACGCGCCGAGTTCCGGCGTTTGCGGACCCTGCTCGTACTTGCGGATGAAGTCGTTGATGCGCGGATCGCTGGCGTTCTCAACCCGCAGTCGGACGCCCCACGCCGACAGGACGATCGGGCTGTCGATGCCCGCATACGGGCTTAACAGGCGGTGCGTCCCGCGCCGCGTGATATCGGCGAGTGTTTGCACCTGATCCGCCGCCAGATCGGGCTGGTAGGTGATCCATACCGCGCCGTGTTCAAGCGAATGAACGGCGTGCTCATTGGTGATCGGCTCGGCGTAGACGCCGCACTGCTGCCATGCCGGGTGATGCGCGCCGCCGACCGGCGGCGTTTGGGGGTAGCTCACGGGCGTGAACTGGTGCGAGGCGCTCAGCCTGCCGAACTCCTCGATGCCTTCGATGTCGAGATTGAGGACAGCGCCCTTCTGCGACGTGCTGATGAACACGGCGGCGAGGATCACGATCGTGAACAGCGCGATGCCGCCGATGATCATGCGCTCGGTCGTCAGCCACAGGGGCAGGCGCGACGGCTGCTGCGGGCGCTTAGCTGATGCTTTGGCGGTGCGTGATGAGGTCGATGGCGCTTTCGTCTTCATATTCATACGTTCAATTCACCTTCCTTGAAGTCACGCCCCCAGTTTTAAAGAATGTCGGTGAGAAATCCTTGACGGCAGCCTGAACAAAGCCTGACTTCACGCTAAAAATCCGCTGATCAAATCCTGAAAATTGGCTGAAGACCGGAACAACGCTTCCTTTCGCAGCCATTTTCAGGTATTTTTCAGGCAGACGTTAGACGGGTTTCACAAGACGCCCCTACTTTAGAATCGATCTGCTGTTCCAGAGGTCACGGAATGCCGACTGTTTTGATCGTGGACGACAACCAGAAGGTCGTCGATATGCTGCGCCGCACGCTGATTTACGAGGGTTATGATGTGCTTGTCGCCATGGACGGCGCTCAAGCGCTGGCTCAGGCGCAAGCGCACCGCCCCGACCTGATCGTCCTCGACTGGCTGATGCCGGGGGTTGATGGGCTGGAAGTCGCGCGCCGCGTCAGCAAAGCCGACCGCATCCCGATCATCATGTTGACGGCGAAAGACGCGCTCGAAGACCGCGTGCTGGGACTCGACAGCGGCGCTGACGATTACCTGATCAAGCCGTTTGAACCGGCAGAACTGCTGGCGCGCATCCGCGCCCTGCTTCGCCGCGCCGAGTCGGAGGGCGACGAGAAGCCGATCACCTACAGCGACCTGTCGCTCGACCCGGTGACGCGCGATGTCCGGCGCGGCGAACGCCTAATCCCCCTCAGCCCGAAGGAATTTGACCTGCTGCTCTACTTCCTGCGCCAGCCGCGCCGCGTCTTGCCGCGCGAGCGCATCCTTCAGGATATTTGGGGCTACGACTTCAACGGCGACGCCAACGTCCTCGAAGTCACCATCGGGCACTTGCGCACCAAACTTGAGGCAAACGGCGAGCCGCGCCTTTTGCAGACCGTTCGCGGGGTCGGCTACGCGCTGCGCGTGCCGGAAACGACTGTCTAGGGGGATACTGATGTCTATTCGCGCTCGTCTCACGCTGCTGTACACGGGACTGCTCGCCGCGACGCTCGTCGGTTTCGGCGTCGTCCTCTACCTGACGGTTGCGTCGTCCACGCGCAGCTTCATGGAAAACACGCTGGCGGTGGAAATGCGCCAGCTTGTCGCCGCCAACACCGAACCGCTGCTCTACATTCAGACCGCCGAGCCGTCGCTGGCGTCGAGCGAAACCTATTGGCAAGCCTGCGACTCGAACGGCAATGTCATGGGGCGCGCCGACAATCTGCGCGAGCATACCCTTCCCCTGAGCGAGGGGGGACTGCATTCCGTCCAGTCGGGCGACTCGGTTTACGAAGTCGCTCAGGTCGACGGCGTGCCACTGCTGATCTACAGCCAGCCGATCGCCACCGAAGGCAGCCAGATCGGCATCTTGCAGGTTGCCCGATCGATCGCCGAGCAGGAACACGCGCTGCGCACGCTTCAGGTCTACCTGATCGCCGGCGGGCTGCTGACGCTGGGGATCGCCGTCATCTGCGGCTGGCTGATCGCCAAGGCATCGCTGCGCCCGATCGACCACCTGACGAACACGGCGCGATTGATCGGCAGCGAGCGCGACTTCGCCCGCCGCGTCGAGTATCAGGGACCGCAGGATGAGGTCGGACGACTGGCGACAACGTTTAATTCCATGTTGGCGGCGCTTGAAACCGCGTACCGGCAGGTCGCGCAGTCGCTCGAAGCGCAGCGGACGTTCATCGCCGACGCCTCGCACGAGTTACGCACGCCGCTGACGACCGTGCGCGGCAATCTCGCCCTGCTCCAGCGCAATCCGCCGATCGCGCCGGAAGATCGCACGGCGGTACTGTCGGACATCGTCGACGAGAATGAACGCTTGATCCGGCTCGTCAATGACCTGATGACGCTAGCGCGCGCCGATTACACGCCGTCGATCACGCTCGAACCCGTGCCGCTCGCGCCGCTGTTCGCCGAAGTCGAGCGACAGGTCGGCAGCATGGAGTCGGCGTGTACGTTTGACGTTGCCAGAGCGCCGAACGTTGACGTGCTGGCGCAGCGCGACATGCTCAAGCAAATCCTGCTGATCCTGCTCGACAACGCCTGCAAGTACACGCCAGCAAACGGGCGGATCGCGCTGTCCGCTGAGCAGGTCGGCAGCCAAATTGCGATCAAGGTGCGCGACACGGGCAACGGCATTTCGGAGAAGCACCTGCCGCACGTCTTCCAGCGCTTCTACCGCGCCGATCAATCGCGGTCAGGCAATGGTCACGGGCTGGGGCTGGCGATCGCCAAGGCGCTGACGGAGAAACAGCGGGGCACGATCGAAGTTGAGAGCGCGCCGGGGGTCGGCACGACGTTCACGATCACGCTCGATCTCGCCGCGCAGCCCGCGCCGGCCAGTCTGCCGCTGAACGACCAGCTCAAACCGGCGCAGGCGTACTAGAAAAGCTATGCGCGTCCCTTGATCCCCTCACCCCAACCCCTCTCCCCCGAATTCAAGCTGAGGGGGGCGATCCCTGCTGCGTCACCCGACGCTCAAAGCGTCGGGCTAGAGAAAAAAGCCCCGTGAACGGGGCTGAAC
>JAEVZT010000585.1 GCA_023392115.1 Chloroflexota bacterium | reverse complement strand
TGTCGGGCATAACGGCGATGAAGTCGATAGGAAGGTGTTCTGAGAGGGGCATACAGACGCGGATGTCGTGTTCCAGCAAATGTGCGATCGCCTTGACGACCGCCAGATCGCCTTTGTCCTTGGTGATGTGCGCCATCGCGATCCCTTATAGAAGGAAACGGGGCAGCCGATATCAGCATGCCCCTTCTCGTGTGCATCGATGGTAGAGAGTTAGCCGATCAGGTCTGCCAGCTTCGTTCCCGCCGCCATGCCCGACAGCGCCGCGCCCTCAACGCCCACGCCGCCGAAGGCATCGCCCGCCAGCAGCAGCGGTGCGGGCTGCCCGTCTGCCTGCAAATAAGGCGCAGGGTAGAACGTCGTTGGCTGTGAGTAGCGCCAGCGCTTCAACTCGCCGGAAACGATTCGCGCGTTGTCGCTCAGAAACGGCATCAGGTGGACGCGGAAGGCGCGCAGCGTTTCGTCGTCGCTCAAATCCCAGATCTGGCGACTGTAAACGGGACCGGCTTGCATGGTGACCACTGTTGTATCGGGCGAAATTCCCTTCTGGCGGTTGTCGGCGATCCAGAAGATGGGCGCGTGCGGTCGCTGGATCGCGCCCGGCGCGGGAAGATGCGCTCTGCCGTCAATATGGAACAGCGCCGTCAGCGTCGGCTCGTAGTCGATCGCCTGAAGCATTGTGCGATCCGCGTCGGTTAGCCTGACGTTCCCCGCATCAAGCAGCGCGAGCGTCTGCGGAACAGGCGGAGTCAGCAGCAGGGCTTTCGCCCGCGAGCGCGACCCGACTTCGTCGCGGACTTCCCAGCCTTCCTCAGCACTGTGGACAGAGACAACCTGCACTTTTTGCCGGACGTCAATCCCGGTCGCCAGCCGTTTGGCAAGCGCGACCATGCCGCCGCGAACGGCGTAGCGCGGGTTGCCGTCGTGGACAACCGTCAGGCTGCCGTCGCTCCAGCCGCGCGACCATTCAAACACCAACCCTTCCGCAAGCCACCGCTCGACGTGGATGCCGAATTCAGGCGAACGGACGGTGAAGTACTGCGACCCGTGATCGGCGGCACCTCCGTCGACGCGCCGTGTCCCCAGACGACCACCCGGATTGCGGGCTTTGTCGAGCACGAGGACGCGTTTTCCGCGCTCGGTCAGCGCGCGCGCGGCGACCAACCCCGAAATCCCCGCGCCAATGATTAATACGTCCGTATTCTGAGCCATTCAGCAGGCATCCTTATCCACTAACCCGTATGGCAGCTATTATAACGAAAGACGGGGCTGCCTTTCGACAACCCCGCCCAATTTGTGACAACTTTCACATGTTTACCTGAACAATTCGCGCACGATGATGTTGCGCTGAATTTCGCTCGTCCCTTCGTAAATCTGGAACACCTTGACGTCGCGCATCAGCTTCTCGACCGGGTATTCCTTCTTGTAACCGTAGCCGCCGAAGACTTGCACGGCGTCGACAGTCACCTTCATCGCCATGTCGGCGGCAAAGGCTTTGGCGAACGCGACGGCTTTGGGGTTATGAATGCCGTTGTCGACCATCCACGCCGCCTGATAGACGAGCAGACGCGCCGCGTCGATGTTGATCGCCATGTCGGCGATCTTGTGCCCGACCGCCTGATGCTGCCAGATCGGCTGCCCGAACGTTTCGCGCTCCTTGGCGTATTTCACGCATTCTTCGAGCGCGCGCCGCGCCACGCCGACCGCCCCCGATGCTACGCCGGGGCGGCTGTGATCGAAGACCTGCATTGCCAGCACGAAGCCCATGCCCTCTTCGCCGATGCGGTTCTCCGCCGGGACTTCGACATTCTCGAACGTGACTTCGGCGGTATCCGCCGCGCGCTGCCCGAGCTTGTCGAAGTGGCGGCTGACGGTGATGCCGGGCGTGTCGCGCTCGACGATGAAGCACGAGATACCCTTGTGCTTCTTGCTCGGGTCGGTGACGGCGAAGACGGTGTAGAAGTTGGCGTAGTTGACGTTGCTGATGAACATCTTCGAGCCGTTGATGACGTAGTGCCCGTTCTTGCGTTCGGCGCGCGTCGTCATGCCGACGACGTTCGATCCGGCGCCCGGCTCGGTGACGCAGTACGCCGCCAGATCGCCGCGGTCGATCATGCGCTCGCCGAGCCAGTATGCCTTCTGCTCCGGCGTGCCGCCGATCTGGATCGGCAGCGACGACAGGTTGTTGATGCTCATCGCCGTGCTGATGCCCGAACAGCCGTAGGCAAGTTCTTCCTGCACGACCGCTTCGTCAAGCACCTTCGCGCCGGGTCCGCCGTATTCTTCGGGGATGTTCAGGTTGACGATCCCCAGCTCGCGTCCCTTGTTGATGATGTCGATCGGAAACTCGCCGGTGCGGTCAAAGTGCTCGGCGACCGGGATAATCTCTTTCGCGGTGAACTCCCGCGCCATCTTCTGCAGCAGCTTCTGTTCTTCTGAAAGCTCAAATGAAATGCCGTCGAAAGCTACCTTGTCCATGCCTAAGTGCTCCAAATGCAATTAATCAAATGTCGGTTCGATAATTATAGTGGGATACAGCGTCCGAAGGCAACAAGCGCCGTCAGCCTTCAATATCCATCAGCCCGTAAGCGATGGCGAGCACCTGCACAGGATGGATGCTTTTTGCACCTGTACCGTGCGTGATCTGCCAGCGGCACGTCTCGCTGTCGCAGATCACCGGCTTGTCGACGCCGGTTTCGCGCACCTGCTCGAACAGCGCATCGCCGACCATCATGGCGATGTCGTATTTCTCGACCTTGTAGCCATACGTCCCGGCGATGCCGCAGCAAGACGCATCCGCCAGCTTGACGCGCAAGCCGGGGATCAGGTCGAACAGGTCGAGCGCCGGCTGCCCCATGTGATGCGCCCTCTGCTGGCACGGCGCGTGATACAGCAGCGTCCCGCCGAAATCAACCTGCCGAAAATCGGTCTTTAATTCGCCGCGCTGGTGTAGCATGAGCAGAAACTCGCTGATGTCGTAGACGTTCGCCGCCACCAGATCGCGGTCGGGGTGCTCCAACTGCAAGATTTCGCGCGTGTCGGATTTCATGCTCAGCGTGCATGACGTGCTCGCGCCGACGATCGGGATGCCGCGCCGCGCGTAATCGCCAAGCCGGTCGAGGTTGCGAACGGCATAGCTGATGGCAGCGTCGAACTCGCCGTTCGACTGCATCGGCAAGCCGCAGCAGTTCTGCTCCGGCAGGATCACGTCGTAACCGTTGTGCGCAAGCACCAGCACCGCCGCTTTCGACGCCTGCGTGTCGAAATAGTTTCCCGCGCAGGCGTGGAAATAGGCGAGTTCGCCGCGGTAGGGAGCTTCGGCTTGCGGCTTGTTGCGGGCAAACCAACTGCGGAAGGTCTGGAACTTGAAGTTCGGCAGCGGTGCGTCGCGGTGAACGCCGAACAGCTTTTCGACGATCACGCGCGCCGGTCGAATCTGCGCGCCGAAGTTGACCAGCGGCGCGAACCAGTGTCCGAGCTTGCCCATCAGTTCGGAACGCCCGAGCGCGCGGTTTCGGAACGGGATCTTCCCGTCGTAGAGCTTTTCGCGCGCCCGGCTGTTCATCTCCATGACCTTGACGCCGTGCGGACAGACGAGCGTACACATGCCGCAGCTTGAGCAGTAATCGACGCTCTTGTCGGGCGATTCGTCGCCGCGTTCCTCGTTCATGCGGAAGCGCTGCCACTGCGGACCGACGACCTTCGGTCCGGGGAACAGTTCGGTCACCGGCGCGACCGGGCAGGCAGCGGTGCAAATGTTGCACTTGACGCACAGGTCGGCTGTGAACTCGACCTGCTCGTAATTCTCAGCATGTTCGAAGAGGTTGATCAGGTTCGTCATGACGAAACGCCGTTTCTGTTTGAATACTACGGATACGGTACAGGTTCTACGTCCGCCGCCACAAGAGCGATCGTGGACGGCGCCGGATGGTGACGCCGCGCGCCCGCGCCAGCGCGAACTGCAAGACAATGCCGAGGATCGCCAGCAGCACGACCCATTCGACGCCCAAGCCGAACGCCAGCGCGATCATCTGCGCGCCGACGATGGCTGAAAAGACGATCAGGAATTCGGCGGACAGGATCAACAGGATCAAACCGCCGATGATCAAGCCGATCAGCAGGGCGACATCCGGCACGGGCGCGAAACCGAGTGCCAGCGCCACCGAGCGCGTGACGACGATCCCGAGGTAGCCGCCGATCAGGAAGACCGCCGCGTACCACAGGATCGCGCCGATCGCCGCGCCGATCAAGCCGCCCACGAGGAAAACAAGCAGCGCGATCGCCGAATTCGGCTCGTTGACCAGCGCCAGCGCGACAAGCCCGCCGATCAGGAAACCGGCGATGACGATGATGAAATCGTAGACGAACCACCCGGCAAGCAGCAGGATCACGCCGCCGATGATCAGGATCAGCCGCGCGATCTCCGACTGCGGCGGCTGTAAGAGCTGGTTGAAGAAGCCGATCGCCGACGTCGCCAGCGTTTCCGCCGCGCCTTCCGCCGCGCCAACCACGCCGCCCGCCGCCTCCTCGACCTCTGTAGCCGACGGCGACGGGATCGGCGTCACCAAATCCTGCGCGTACCCCGCAAACGCCGAGAGGATCATCACGACGCCGAGTGCTATCAGCAAGACGCGTTTTGGTGCAGCCAATGTTTTCATGGATTCGTCCTTTCGTAATTACGACGCCAATTACGCGAACTCATCCCCTATTAAAACACATTTCGCCCGTTTGCAAACTACCTCTACCGCCGCGCTGCCACGTCAAGGCTCTCCAGCGCCAGCTGTGACGCGCGGACGCCGGTTGCGATGTCGACGCCTTCGGTTGAACCTTCGACGACGCGGCTGTAACCCGCCAGTTGGCGACCCGCCGCGTACAGATTTGGGAATGCCGGGCTGCCGTTCGCGTCGAGCGGGCGCAGATCGGCGTCGGCTGCCAGTCCGGCGTAGTGGATCGGCTGCGGCTGCCCGCTCAGGAACGGCTGCGTGAACCATTCGCCAAGCGGCGGCACGCGCGTCACCGGCAGGTCGAGGATCGTCTCCCAGACGCGTCCGGTATAGTCGCTGTCAAGCCCGCCGCCGTACAAGCCGCCGGTTGCCATCACGACCGCGTCGGCGGCATATAGGCGCGGGCGACCGTTCGATGCCGCAGCGTAGACGCCGCTGATCCGCCCGTCCTTCGTCTCGAAGCCTGTCACCTTCATGCCGACGTTGAAACGCGCCCCGCGCGCGATCAGCGTCCGCCGCAGCGTGTGATACAAGCGCAAGCCGGGAATCGACGGCGTCAGCGTTGGAATCTCGAAGATCGGGCAGCCGATCGCTTCGGAAAGCCGCTTGCGCGTGCCCAAGTCCAAGCCGATCACAGCCGGCAAGCCAACGCACGTCGCGTCGCGCACCAGCGGCTTGATCTGGGCAATCACACCCTTCAGGCTTTCCTCGTCGTCAAGGTAATTGGCGTAGTACGTCGTCCAATCGTCGAAGTTGCCGCCCATGCGCGGCAGATCGATCGCC
>JAEVZT010000582.1 GCA_023392115.1 Chloroflexota bacterium | reverse complement strand
AAAATGGTGTGGCTGGTTTACCCGAAGAAGCAGATCGTCGAGGTGCTGACGCCTGACGACCGGCGGCTGCTCACGCCCGGAGATACGCTTTCAGGCGGCGATTTGCTGCCCGGTTTCACGCTGCCCGTCGCCGATGTTTTCCCGAAGCAGTAGCGCTTTTCCCCTCGCGCTTACCCCTCATTCTCACCGCGCGCCCTTGCGGGCGTTACGCGCGACAAGATCCGTGATGTGCGCGTGGCGCGCGAAGATGACAAGGTTATCCCCCGCGCGGACATCTTGATCGCCGGTTGGGTGCACATCCACATGCGAGTTGCGCTCGTGGAGCACGATATCCATGTCGTTTTCGTGCTGTAAGTCACGAATTTTGCGCCCGTCGAGGAACGACCCCGGCTGGACTTGCAGCCTGATCAGGCTGTAATCCGTGTTCTGGATGTGAAATGACGGCGCGATGTCGACGCCAACCGCCATTCCGGCGAAGGCGGGTGCGGCGAGGTCGGATGCGCTGACCGTTTCGGCGTCGAGCGATGTTTTCAGGTGGTTGGCGAACTGATCGTCCCACATGCGGACGACGATGCGGACGTGTGGGTTCATGTCGCGCGCGCGGACACAGACTTCGCGATGCAGGAAATCGTCGGACGTGCAGACGATCAGCGACTCGGCGTACGGCAGCCCGGCGCTCTCCAACACCGATGGCGACCGCCCATCACCGATAATCAGCGGAACGCGCTGTCCCGCCAGTTCCATGTCGAATTCATCGGTGCGGTGCAGATCAACGGCGACAACCTCGAAGCCCATCTGCGCCAGCGTGCGGATCACGCGCAGACCGATGTGCCCAACGCCGAGGACAATAATGTGATTGCGATAAGTCGACACGATCGCTTCCTCCCATGCGCTGCGCCGCTCGCTGCGGTTGAAAAATAGGCGAACAAAGTCTGCTACGCCGCGCCCGACGATGTAGATCGCGATCAGCGGCATGAGGTACCAGAAGATGATCAGATAGGGTTCGGGCGGCATGGCGGTGACGGTTTCGACAACCATCAGGCTGATCATCAGGTAGGGTAAATCGACGTAGGGCAGGCGGGGATAGCCCGCGATTACGAGCAGTTCGCCATAGAGCCAGCCGCCGCCAAGCGTGGCAATCAGGAAGGCGAGGATAGGGCGGCGAAATTCATGCCACAGCGCCGACGTATCGCGCCATGTGGCGCGCAGCATCCGCGCTGCGCGATCGATGCGCCGCCGTCCACGCGGCAAGACAAGTTTGACCTGCGACATCAACGCTCCCGCGTTCGCTCCAATACCGGCTCGATTGTAGCATTAATGCAAGGGGCGCATCAGTGTGCGCCCCTTGATACATTGGTATGTGACTGGACCTCGTCTGGTTACACCAGCGGCTGCGCGCCGGTCGCCGGCTCGCGGTCGAAGTTCGGCATCGGGCGGCAGCAGAGCACGAGCTGCTTGGCGGCACGCACCTCGTCGAGGCGCGCGACCGGCGTCTCGTGCGGCGCTTCCTTGAGCAGTTCTGGGTTTTCACGCGCTTCGACAGCGATCTGCTTCATCGCCTCGACGAACGTGTCGAGGGTCGCCTTGTCTTCCGTCTCCGTCGGCTCGATCAAGAGCGCTTCCGGCACGATCAGCGGGAAGTAGTTCGTCGGCGGGTGGATGCCATAATCCATCAGCCGCTTCGAGATGTCGAGCGCGTGAACGTCCGGCGCGTCTTCCCAGTGTCCCTCGACCACGAACTCATGCGCGCAGATGCGATCATAGGGCATGGTGTACGTGTCGCGCAGCAGCGCGCGGACGTAATTGGCGTTCAGCACGGCATGGCGTGACACTTCGCGCAGCCCATCGCCGCCGTAGCTGGCGATGTAGGCGTAGGCACGGACGTGCATGCCGAAATTGCCGTGGAACGCCTTCAGCCGCCCGATGCTCTTGGGCGGCATGATCAACCCGTAGAGCGGCGCGTCGTCTTCGTCCTGTGCCTCTTCGATCACCTCGACAACTGGACCCGGGCGGAAGTCCTTGAGCTTCTCGCCGACAGCGACCGCGCCACAACCGGGACCGCCGCCGCCGTGCGGCGTCGAGAACGTCTTGTGCAGGTTGTAGTGCATCACGTCGAAGCCGAGTTCGCCCGGCTTGACGATGCCGAGCAGCGAGTTCATATTCGCGCCGTCCATGTACATCAGCCCGCCGCAGGCGTGAACTGCGCGGATGATGTCGGCGATGTGCGTGTCAAACAAGCCGAGCGTGCTCGGCACGGTGATCATCATCCCCGCGACGCTGCCGTCACATGCTTCGTGCAGGGCTTCGAGATCGACGTCGCCGTTCTCGTCGGACGGCAGTTCGACGACTTGTAAACCTGCCATCGAGACGGTAGCCGGGTTGGTGCCGTGGGCGCTGTTCGGGACGAGGATTTTCGTCCGCTTATCGTCGCCGCGGTCAAGGTGGTACTTGCGGATCATCAGAATGCCCGCCAGTTCGCCCTGAGCGCCCGCCGCCGGCTGCAAGCTGACCGCCTCGAAGCCCGATATCTCCGCCAGCCATTCCTGAAGCGTGAACATCAGCGCCAGCGCGCCTTGCGCGCTTTCGTCGTCGGCGAGCGGATGAATCTGCGCCATGCCCGGCAGACGCGCTACATCCTCGTTGATCTTTGGGTTGTATTTCATCGTACACGAGCCGAGCGGGTAGAACCCCTGATCGATGCTGTGATTGAGGTGGCTCAGGTTGACGAAATGCCTGACCGCCTGAAGCTCGCTGACTTCGGGCAGATCGAGTTCGTCGCGCAGGAGTTCGGTCGGCAGGGCAGTTGTCGGTACGTCCGGTTCGGGGAGCTTGACGCCGTGGCGCCCGCTGACG
>JAEVZT010000571.1 GCA_023392115.1 Chloroflexota bacterium | reverse complement strand
TAGTGAACTGGTTTCTCGACTGACGCGTTTCGGAGCGTTCGGCGTCGAAGTGGAATTTGGACAACAAGCAAAGGAACAGCTGCGACAGGCGATTCACAGCTACACGCCGGGGGACGGTATTGTTGATGATGCCAAGTTGCAAGCTATTCTCAAACGTGCTGAGCGACTGCAGGACTTACTGAACGGCGTGCGAATACTCTGGGTGGACGATTATCCGTTCGCCAACGCCAACATACACCGTTTCCTGAACGGTTTCGGCGTCGTGATTGACAATGCGCGTGATACGAAGGACGCCTTAGCGGCGATCGAGTGGGCATCAAGCGCGTATGAGGTCGTGATTTCGGACATGAACCGGGATGGAAACGGTCGTGCCGGTCTTGATTTGATTGATGGGATTCGCAACCTTAAATCAACGAAGCCAGTCATCCTCTTTGTTGCCAATCTGAACCCGGATCTCGGCGTTCCTGCTGGTGCGCGGACGATCACCGATGATGTGGGGGAACTGATCCACCACATTTTCGACGTGATCGAGCAGACGCGTCTTCACACGGAAAAGGCTAAGTGAGGCTGGATATTGTAACAAGTTCGACGGGAAGCACGTGGCAACAAAAAAGCCGCTCTTATTGAGCGGCATTCTTGTCGAAGCGGGGAGGACAGGATTCGAACCTGCGATCCAGCGTTACCACCGGATAACCGCTTAGCAGGCGGCCCCAATCGACCACTCTGGCACCTCCCCATATTGTATTGTGAAACCAAGCGGAGGGAGTGGGATTCGAACCCACGGTGCCACTAGGTGACACAGAGGTTTTCAAGACCACCGCCTTAAACCACTCGGCCATCCCTCCTGACAGAGGTCTGTTGCGCCAGAGATTGTAGCATACGCGAGAAGAGCGGTCAATCCTTGGAATCGCTTTCGTGCAGATGTCGTTATAATAGGACTTTCTCTCGCGCTGCTGGGATGTGACGACATGGAACAAGCTGTGCTGCAAGCGGGCGTCGCCTTCTACCTCGGCACGATCATCTATCTGGCAAACCTTGAAGCGGCGACCGGGCGGCAGCACCCGCTTCTGCGCCCGATGCTCTACAGCGTGACGCTGCTCGTCCTGCTGTACGGGCTGCTGCTCCTGACCGCGCCGCTGCCCGATCTCCCGCCGCTTGATCCAACGGCGGCTGGGGCTGGCGTGGCGGTCGCCGTTATTGGCAGTTTCACCGGCATCCTGTTCATCCGGTCGGATCGTAGCCGCGCGGCGCTGCGGCGGCTCTTGGGCGAGCGGGCGGGCTACGACCCGGCGTCGCCGGTGCACACGACGGCGATCGTGCTCATGCTCGCCTTCGTCGCCATCACGCTCGTCGACTTTGTCGCCAGCGGCGGCATCGGCGGCATGGCGACGACGATCGAGGAAACGCAGACGCGCGGCATCGATAGCCTGATCATCGTCCAAACGATCCTGTTTGCCCTCGCCGCGCTGCTCGGCGTCGGCGTGGCGATCCGGCGCGATTTTCGCCAAGCGCTGGCGCGGTTGGGCTTGCGCGTCCCAACACCGCAGGATTTGAACTGGGGGATCGGCGTCGGGCTGCTCGCCTATCTCGGCGTGATCGCGCTGACGATCGTCTGGATGCTGCTGGTGACGCCCGAACAGTTCGCCGAGCAGACCGCCGCTTCGGAGCAGATCGCGCGCTCGTTCGACTCGATCCCGGTGGCGCTTGTCCTGTCGCTCGTGATCGCGTTCGGTGAGGAAATCTTCTTTCGCGGCGCGATCCAGCCGATCTTCGGCTTGTGGTTCACGAGCATCTTCTTCGTCGCGCTGCACACACAGTACGCGCTGACACCGGCGACCGTGGCAATCCTGCTGGCGTCGCTGGCGTTCGGCTGGCTGCGTCAGCGCTACAGCACGACGGCTGCCATCGCCGCGCATTTCGTCTACAACTTCGTCCAGCTGGCGCTGGCGATCCTCGTCGGTTCAAGCCTGACTCCATGAAAACACGCCTGCCACTCGTCATCGCATACATCCTGCTCATGACGTGCGCTTCGGCGCGCGCTCAGACCGAAACCGCCTTCGACGTGAACGGCGCGGCGGAAATCCTGTTCCCGCAGGTGATTCGCTTCAGCGCCGATCTGTCGATTCCCGTGAGCGACGTCGAGGCGGTTGAATTGACGATTGAAGCGGAAGGGCGCGATCCGGTCGCGCTCGACCTCGATCCCGAAGCGATCGCCGAAGGTGAAACGCGGTTCGTCTATTTGTGGGACATTCCGGTTGACGATCCGCCGATCCTGTTCAACGACATTACCTATCGCTGGACGGTCGAGGCGGCGGACGGCGCATCGGCAGAATTCGAGGATAGCCTCACCTTCACCGATCCGCGCGCCGACTTCGCGCAGGTAGTCGGGGCGGAAGGGCGCTTCAGCATCGCCGTTTCAGGAGGCGCGAGTCGGGCGGGGCGGCTGCGCCAGTCGCTTCAGCCGGTCTACGATCTCCTTGTCGAGAACACGGGACGCCAGCCCGACTCGCACTGGATGATCTACGAGGGCGGTTTGATCCCCGGCTGCGAGACGGACGAGGAAACCGGCGAGCGTGTCGCCCTTGGCGTGGCAAGCGGCATCATGGTTCCATGCTCGCGGTCAACGGCAGAAGCGATCTACGCGGCGAGCGGCGTGCAGGTGATCGAAGCGCCAGCCGGGATACCGGTCGAGACTGCGGTCGCGCGGGCAATGGCGCGCGATTTCTACGCGCCGCTGTGGGAAGGCGCGGCAGTTCCGGCATGGTTCGCGGCGGGACTTGAGCAGTTCTACACGACTGCGCCGAAAGCCAATTTGCTGCCGGTCGTGCGCGACGCCGCGCGCACCAACCGCCTGTACACGCTGCCGCGCCTGAGCGGCGAACGCTCTGATGACCCTGTCTGGGGGGCGCAGAGTTATGGTATGATCCTCTACATTGTTGACCAGATTGGCGCGCAGGGATTGTTTGATCTGGCGCGCGACTTCAGCGCCGGTGAGTTGTTCGACACGGTGCTTGAGCGACATGTCGGCGGTTCGATGACCGCGCTGCTGCCTGCGTGGCAGAACTGGATATTCACCCGCGACGCCGAATCCGCTTACGGCATCACCCCGAATCAGCCGCCACCAGGGACACCAACGCCGTCGAACACGCCGACGCCGACGCCGCCCCCTACGTCGACCGAGACGCGGACGCCAACAGCGACGAACACCGTCTACGTGACGCCGGCGCGGACGCCCTTCCCAACGGTTACGCCGTCACGCACACCGTCACCGCGTCCGCCGAGCGTGACTCCGCGCCCACCGGGGAGTCTGGAAACGCCGACGCCCGTGCCGCAGTCCGCGCTGCCGGGGATCGTGGCGGATCAGACGACGCAGGCGATCATCATCGCCGTGCTGCTGATCGTGCTGGCGGTCTTGGTGGGCTTGTATATCCGATTGAGCAGACGATGATCGATCTCTACAGTGTGACGTTTGAACAACTGAGCCAGCTTCTTGAAGGCTGGAACGAACCGCGCTTCCGCGCTAAGCAGATCTGGGCGTGGCTGTATGACAAGCGCGTCACCTCGTTTGACGCGATGACGAATTTGCCCGCGTCGCTGCGCGAACGACTCAAGGCGGAAACCACGCTCGGAACGCTCGAAATTGAAGCCGAGCAGGAGAGTCTCGACGGGACGGTCAAGCGCCTGTACCGCCTTGCCGACGGGCAGTTGATCGAGTCGGTGTTGATGGAGTATGACGACGAACGCCGCACCGCCTGTATCTCGACTCAAGCGGGCTGCGCGATGGGCTGCGTCTTCTGCGCGACCGGGCAGATGGGCTTCAGCCGCCACCTGACGTCAAGCGAAATCTTTGAGCAGGCGCTGTTTTTCGCCCGCGATCTTGAAGCGCGTGGCGAGCGTTTGAGCAACGTCGTTTTTATGGGCATGGGCGAGCCGTTCCACAACTACGATGCGTCGATTGACGCCGTGCGCCGCCTGATGAGCGATCTCGGCATCGGCGCGCGCCACATCACGGTGAGCACGGTTGGGCTTGTGCCGATGATCCGGCGTTTTGCCGACGAGGGCTTGCAGGTCAAGCTGGCGATCAGCCTGCACGCGGCGACCGACGCCGAGCGTAACGCGCTGCTACCGGTCAACCGCCGCTACCCGCTCGAAGACCTGATTGACGCCTGCCGCTACTACGTCGAGAAGGTCGGGCGGCGCGTCAGCTTTGAATGGACGCTCAT